>NZ_JBSRZW010000026.1:0-48119 GCF_054058015.1 Thermostichus sp. MS-CIW-30 | reverse complement strand
ATCGTATTCTTGGCCTATGCGTGATGACAACGATATTCACATGGCCGACACTGCGTTTTTAAAGGGCGTCGGCTACGGTCGGCGCTATCCTTCCCTGCCCTGAAGGACGGGGCTTGCCGCGCCTTTTGGTCAACCACTGATAGGCTACTTGCCTGAATAAAGCTGGGATCGGCAGCGCAGCCTCAATGCTAGCCTAGTAAGGCTGTGTTTTTGTGCGAAGCCATGCCTGTTCCTAAGAAGAAAACTTCTAAAGCCCGCAGTCGCAGGCGCTACGCCGTCTGGCTGGGCAAAGCTAAGCTCCAGGCCCAGCGAGCCATGACCATTGGGCGCGCCATTCTCAGCGGTCGCAACACCGGTTTCTACTATCCCAAAGCTAAGTCTGAAGAGGATGAGGAAGAATAGAGGCTTGCTGCAGGGATCCCGGTGTCTGCGCGAGTGATTACACTGGACTAGAGCTGTGCTCCCCTGAAAGCGGTTTTGCTGCCCCTGTAGTCTTGCTCCTCCATAGGTTGCATGCGCTCCTTGACTTCCCTCACCTACTACCAACGGCTGGGTCTGTCTCCAGGGGCATCTCCTGAGGCCATCCGGCGGGCCTACCGGCAATTGAGCAAGCGCTACCATCCCGATACTTCTCCCCTGGCTCCGGAAGTGGCCATTCGCTGCTTCCAAGAGTTGCAGGAGGCCTACCTTGTCCTTAGCAACCCGGCGAAACGGGCCATCTACGATGCCAGCTTACGGGCGGTGACCGCCAACACGGGATCTCTGGGCATGCCGGGATCCCTTGGTGCCGATTCTCTAGAGCTGCGCATGGAAACCCGCCCACTTTCACCTGGTGAGCTTTGTGCCCTGCTGCTGATGGGATCCACCCTAGTCGTGTGTTTGCTACTGGCAGGTGTCCTCGCTTGGCTGCGAGAGAGTGGGGCAAGCTGATTCTGCGAGCATTTCCTGCCCTCTTCGGTAGGACATTGGGATCGAGTTTTCGGATTCTGGATCAGGAGTGCTTGAATGAACATAGCCCGTTGACTCTAGGGTTTGATTGCTTTTCTTGAATCTCGCCATGCCTTTGCCTCCTGCAACCACGCCCCTGTACAATCACCCGCTCCACACCATCGAACGCTGGCTGGAGGATCAGGGCTGCACCCGCGATCCGCAGGATGTGGAGCAGTGGTTTTGCGAACGGCCTGGCTGGAAAGCCATTTTGCGCCTGGAAGAAACCAGCATTTGGGTGCGATACACCTACCCAGACGGCAACACGAAAACTTTATCTTTTCCCTATTCCCTCAGCCGGCAAGACGTAGAACAGGCCATTTTTGAGAGTTAGCCGAGCCATGCGCGTTCTCCAGTTGCCTGCCCTGCGCGATAACTACATCTACCTGCTCCACAATCCCGACACTGCAACAGCAGCCGTGGTGGATCCGGCAGTGGCTGAGCCCGTGTTGGAAAAGCTGGCCGAGCTGGGGGCGGAGTTGGTGGCCATTTTCAACACCCACCACCACCACGACCACGTGGGGGGCAACCGACAGCTTTTGGAGCGCTATCCCCGTGCCAGAGTCTATGGCAGCCAGGTGGATCGGGGGCGGATCCCCGGCCAGACGGTGGAGCTCAAGGCAGGGGAAACAGTGGAGTTTGCGGGTCGGCTAGCAAAGGTGCTGTTTGTGCCCGGCCATACCCGCGGCCATATTGCCTACTACTTTTCCGAGAGTGGGGATCTCTTCTGTGGCGATACCCTGTTTGCCGGGGGATGCGGGCGGCTGTTTGAAGGCACGCCGGAGCAGATGGTGGGATCCCTGGATCAACTGCGGCAGTTGCCGGAAGCCACACGGGTGTGGTGTGCCCACGAATACACCTTGAACAATCTCAGGTTTGCCCTGACAGTGGATGGAGACAACCCCGACCTGCAGGCGCGTTATCAGCAGGTGGCTGCCCTGCGCCAATCGGGATCCCCAACAGTACCCAGCACTATGGGCGAGGAACGCCGCACCAATCCCTTCTTGCGTTGGGATCAGCCGGCTTTGCAGGCAGCCACCGGAGCTCAGGATCCGGTGCGGGTTTTTGCCCGGCTGCGCGGTATGAAGGATCAGTTCTGAAAATCGGGTTCTGACAAAAGCTCCTGGAGGTGGCCCAAAACCTGAGGGGATGGTGCTCCTCACCACTAGCACAAACGAAACCCCCGAAGAGCTGCACCGTAATCTGGTGCAGGGGCTTTTCATCAGCCCACCTCGGCCTGCCTCCTGGACACTAGAGCCAGCAGGATAGCCGCCCCCAGCCCTTGAGTGACTACCGAAAAGAGCACTAAGCCAGTCAGGGAGAAATCGTAAAGCACCCCCATCAGGGCGCTGCCCACAAACCAAGCCAATCCATAGACACTGGTAAACAGGCCAAAGGCAAAGCCCCTCGTCTCGGGAGCTACCATACCGGCCACCGCCGCCTTCATGATGGATTCTTGGGCCCCCAAACCAATCCCCCAGAGCACCATGCCCAGCACCGTCAGAGCATAGGTACCGGAAAAGGCCAGCGGCGCAAATCCAGCCGATACCGCCACCGCTCCCAGCAGGCTCCACAGCCCCACGCGGTCAAACAGCCAGCCACAGCCCAGGGCTGCTAGGGCATCCACCCCCATGGCCAGGGCATAGAGCAAAGGGATCCCTGCCCCATCGCTCCCTGACTGTTGTTGCAGATGCAGGGCAATGAGGGGAAAATCCGCAAACCCCATAGCCACACAGGCTGCTGCCAAAAGATACAGCCAGAAAACTCTGGGCAAGCCTTTTGCCGAGGTCATCTCCGGCTCCGGCTCGAAGTCTCGTGGGCTGGGATAGAGCCATTGCGCCAGCCCCAAAACCCCCAGTCCTATTGCCGCCGGGATCCCCAAGGCCAAAAACCCACCCCGGAAGCCATAGCCGACTTTCAGAACTGCCGCCACCAACAGCGGCCCCCCCACCGCCCCAATTTGATCTAGGGTCTCATGCAGGCCAAACCCCAAGCCCCGTCCCACCTGCAGGGCTGCATGAGAAAGCAACACGTCCCGCGGCGGGGTGCGGATCCCTTTGCCCGTCCGCTCGGCCAAGAGCAGCACGGCGGCCCAAGGCCAACTGCCCGCCCAGGCCAAAGCCGGGATCACCGCTGTGTTGATGACATAGCCCAAGGTGGTGAGCCGCCAGTGACCCCGACTGCGGTGCGCGGGATCCCTGCCCAGCTGGTCGCTCCAATAGCCCACCCCCAACCGCAAGCCATAGGCCAATAGCTCCCCCCCGCCGGCCACCAGGCCCACCACCGTGCCGCTGGCCCCTAGGGATCCCAAAAAAGCTCCAGAAATGCTGCGTGCCCCTTCGTAGGTGGCATCGGCGCAGAGGCTGACGATCCCCAGCAAAACAATAAAGCGCAGGGCAGAAGGGGAATCGGGCATAACCAGCTCCTTGGCAATGGGGAATCTATTTTCAGATCTGGACTATTGTTGTTGATGAGGAACATGATGGAATACTTGTACCCTATGGCAAGTAACTAGACCGTCATGCATCAGAGTTTTTACTTCCGGTAGAAAGGCTTTGATTTTTTCCGGCGTGTCGATGAAAGTTACCAAAATGGGCAGATCTGTGGAAAGCTCTAGAAGGTTACTGCTGCGAATATGACTGTTTCGACCAAAGCCAGCAATAGCTCGCACCACAGTACCACCAGCTAGCCCACGCTGACGACCTAGCTCCAGCAGAGCCAGGTAGAGAGGCTTCCCTTGCCAACGGTCTGACTCGCCGATGTAAATATCCAATTTATAAACTTCTGGTTCATCATCTAGCATACTTGTATCCCTTTTGTCTTTGGGCTGTTGCGATTGTCATGGTTACAGATTTTTCCGCTTCACATAAGGTCTACAGTGAAGTGGGATCCTTGTCAGGCAAGAGATTGGCTGGCATTGGCTGTAGTGAGTAACGCTGGAAAAACTGTATATTGCTTTGGTGAAGAGTGCTCCTTAAGATAAGAAATTCCAGGGGGTTGACTAGTGGGGATCCCGGTGCTTTTAAGAAAAAAGTTATTGCCCAAAATGACCAGTTGCTGCACCTGGCTTTTGGATGGATAGATTGCTGATTGATAGGGGTTACGTTAAACGTTATCGCCACAATCGTGCCAACAGGATCCCAATCTCCATAGCCAAGGCTCCAAATAGGCAAGAACCGAGCCAATAGACAAGCCCAGCAGCAAAGCGATGTTGCTGCCAGAGGCTAAAGGTATCCAGTTCATAGGTAGAAAAGGTGGTGTAGGAACCCAGGAATCCCACCCCGAACAGCAGGCGAATTTCCGGTGAGATCTCAGGGCGTTCCATAGCCACGGTCATGAACCAACCCATGACCACACAACCCGATAAGTTGATGATCAGGGTTCCGTAGGGAAAGCTAGGGCCAAATCGCTCCGCAAACCAGAGGGATAGATAGTAGCGACTCAGGGATCCGCCAATAGCCCCCAACGCAACCGCAAAGGGAACTCTCAAACTGGGAGAGACCAAGCCATGGTTTAGGTAAGCCCACACCGATTGCAAGCGCATCTATTCTCCTTGAACTGTGTTCCCAGAACTTCCTACGGAAAAGGTGGGATCCTTAGCTTTTTCTGCCCTCAGAGATAGGGATCCTGCTTCTCTTGAAGTCCTCTTCCTCTACCAAAATTACCGGAATCGGGCTGGTTTCCAACACCGCTTGGGAAGTGGATCCCACCAAAACCTGCTCCCAGCCGCGGTGGCCCCGCTTGCCCATGACGATGTCGGTTACCTGCCGCTCCTGAGCTAGGGTTACGATGGTCTCTGCCAAGGGCCCCGAGGCCAAGCAAAACTGGTGGCGAATGTCCGCCAAAAGACGCTGGGTGAGTTGCCGCAACAGTTCTACCCCTTTCCCCTGCGGCTCATCGGTAACATGCAACACAATCACTTCCCCATCCACCCGCCGCGCCAAATCGGCCACCTTGCGCAGCACGGCTTCGGCCAAAGGGGAGGTGTCCACCGCTGCCAAAAAGCTCACCTTGCCCTGGCTGCCTACCTTGGTGGGATCCACCTCTCCTTTTTCCAAAAGCCGGGGAGCACACACCTGGGTCAGCCAAGCACCCAGGGGGGCCGTGACCAAAATCGACAGAGCCGCCAAAGCCAAAATGATCTCCCCACCGGGGATCCCTTGGGCCAAAGGGATCCCACCAATAGCCGCCTGCACCGTCGCCTTGGCCATGTTGCCCGGTAGCAAAAACAGCCGCTCCCGCCCGTTCCAATTGCTTCCCAGAGTGGAAAGCCACCAACCCAGGCCCCGCCCCAGCAGCAGACTCAAGGTCAAGAGCAGCAAGCCCGGCCAAAACACGGATCCCAGCACCCCCAGATCCAGCGACGCTCCCAACAGCACAAACAACACGATCTCCGCCACCGTCCAGAGGGCATCGAACCCACCCCGCAGCCGCCGCGCCAAAGGGGCATCCAGCTCAATCAGAAAAAACCCCATGGCCATCACCGCCAAATAGCCGGAAAAATAGGGCCACACCTGCGGCGCCAGCACCAAGCCCAGGGCCATACAGGCAGCCAGCAGCACTTCCTGCACGCTGTTGCGAGTCCAGTTTTGTTGGGTTAGCAGCGACACCAGAACCCGCGCCCCCAGGTAGCCTACAGCCACGCCCAGCAGGATCTCCATCACCACCTGGAACGGCAGCCACTGCAGCGGCGACAGCTCCAGGCTTCCTAAGCGAACGCTCGCGGCGGATCCTTGGCCCAAAAAGCTGAGCAACAGGCTAAACCCCAACAACAGCAGTACGTCGGAAAGGGCGCTGCCGGTCAAAATAGCATCCGGGATCCCCTTGGTCACCCCCCAGCCCAGGCTTTTGAGGCGCAACATCCCCGGCACGATCACGGCTGGCGACTCCGCCCCAATCACGCAGCCCAACAGCAAACCGGTAGGCCAGTCCAACCCCAGGATCCAGGTGCTCAACAGGGCCACTGCCACCGCCTCACAGGCGGCCGGCAAAAAACCCAGCCGCAGGGCTACAGACCCTTGCTGGACCAGCTTCTCCCGATCCAGCCCCAGGCCCGCCTTCATCAAAATGATCATCACCGCCACCAGCCGCAGATCCCCTGCCGCTGCCAGCACCTCGGGAGACAAGACCTCTCCCAGCAGGATCCCTACGAGGATCATCCCCAGCAGGGGGGGCATCCCCAACCGACCCACGATCTGGCCGACAAAAAAGCCCATGACCAGGATCCACAGCCAACTGCCCAGCATCAACAGATCCTCTCTCCTTGCCGTGTTGAAGGGCAACTCAGGGGGGAGAGCCTCTGGGGAGTGCGGACGCAAAGCCAAAAACTCCTACCCCCTGGATACCCCCAGAAGTGTAGGAGTCATCAGCCTCAGCCTTGGATGTCAGAACAATCCCAGAAGAATTCTGAATCGGTGCGAGGCGGTTGCGGTGAACTCCATCACCGGTTGCCGGAGCAAGGCTCAAAAGCCGACCGGCAACTGATCCCGCTTGCAGGGTATCATGCTTTCTCTTCCACAACAACTAGGCGATAGGGGCAATCTGGACGGCCAATGGAGCGGTAGAAATCCCGGCAGACATTGTCGGTAAAGCGATCGCTGAGGCCGCGGGTTACCTGCTGCACCACTTGACGGGCCACCCGATAAACCAACTTGCGGGGCAGAACCTGCAAAAACTTAGGCAAAGCCAGCCCAATCTCCAGATGAAGAGACCAGTGAACACGAGTTGTGGGCAGGTCTTTCAGGGATCCCTGTAGCTCCTCCAGCTGGAAATCGGCTTGGCAGCTGACCCGGTAAGGCATTCCTTCATCGCCGGGCAACTCAATCGAGGTCAGACAAAACCGGTAATCTTTATCTGGCCAGATCTTGACCCCAAAACTGGGCTCCAGCTCAAACCCCAGCCCGCCCATGCGGAAAAACTGCAACCTGTAAGTCTCGGCAGACAAAGCTTCCACCTGCAATGGCCTGAAGCACCGCTGGATCCACTGGGCATGGCCTCTCAGGTAACGGGCCAAGGTCTCCCGATCGGTTTCCAGATCCACTTGGCCACAGCGCGCGGCTTGTAAATCCAGGTGGGCTTTGTCCAGGGAGGGATCCCAAGAGGACGGAGAGGGATCTGCGGGAGCGCCGCCTTCGGAGGACACGGCCCTTTCACTTGGCGGAACGGCGGGCTTGGAGCTGGCGATAGACATCCCTAACATCTACCTGATAGTGAGCAAGGGCCACGAGGCAGTGGTACCAGAGGTCGGCCATCTCACGGGCCAAAGCCACGCGGTCTTGATCCTTAGCCGCCATCACCACCTCAGCCGTCTCCTCGCCAAGTTTCTTCAAAATGGCATTTTCCCCCTTGGCTAGCAAGCTGCTGGTGTAGGAATCGGGACGGGGATCCGCCTGGCGGGCCTTGACCACGGCAAACACCTGCGACAAGGTATCGGCTGCTGGAAGGGGATCCCCTTGCAAAGGGCGAAAGAAACAGCTCCGCGCTCCTGTGTGGCACGCTGCATCCCCCACCTGCTCCACCAGGATGACCAGGGCGTCGCCGTCGCAGTCGTAGCGGATTTGTTTGACCCACTGCACATGGCCAGAAGTTTCCCCCTTGGGCCACAACGCCTGCCGCGAGCGGCTCCAAAACCAGGTGCGGCCTGTTTCCAGGGTTTTTTGCAGCGATTCCCGGTTCATCCAGGCCATCATCAGCACTGTTCCGTCCAGGTAGTCCTGCACGATGGCCGGGATCAGGCCCTGCTCATTGTAGGTGAGGCTGCCTAACCAAGCCATCTCCTCCGGTGAAAGGGCTCTGGGGGACTGCCAAGAGAGGCCCGAGATCACAGCAGCAGCCATAAGGGTTTGGCAGAAAATCAATCGAGATTATTAGCAGGATAGCAGAGCAAGCTCTCCCAGGGGTACCTCCAAGAGCGCCCTCCAGGCCAAAGCCAGTTTCGAGAAGCCATTGAGAAGTCCTGCTGCCCAGGCCAGCAAAGCTTAACTTGGTTTTAACTTCAGTATCAGGCCAATCTGCTAAGTTTGTTACCGGTTTTCCCGCCGTGAGGTAGCTTATGCGCATCCAAGTCGAGAACCTTTGGGTTGCCTTCAAAAACAAGGTTGCCCTAAGGGAGGTTTACCTTGACCTATTTGGCGATGGAGCGCAGGTTGTGGCCTTGATCGGACCTTCGGGAGCAGGAAAGTCGACCTTTCTTAGGCTTTTGAAAGGGATGGTCAAGCTCAGCGGCGGAAAAGTTTGGGTTGATTCTCTTCCTCTCCATGAAGGCCAAAGGGATGCGCTGCAACAGCTGCGCAGGCGCACGGCCATGGTCTACCAGACCTTTCAACTCATCGGGCGCCTGACGGTTCTGGAAAACGTTCTTGTTGGGCGTCTGCCTCACATGAGTCCCATTCGGGGTCTTTTCAAGCACTTTTCTGTTCAGGATTTGGCCAAGGCGGAAAAGCTGCTGGAAGAGGTAGGGTTGCTAGAGCATGCCTGGCAAAGGGCCGACGCTCTCTCAGGGGGGCAGCAGCAGCGAGTGGGTATTGCTCGCGCCTTGATCCAGGAGCCAGCCCTGATTCTGGCCGACGAGCCCATTTCGGCTTTGGATCCTAAAAATGCAAAGGTAATTATGGAGCTGCTGCTGGGAGCGGTGCGCCGCCAGGGGATTCCGTTGCTGGTTACCCTGCACCACCTAGAAATGGTGCGCCATTACGCCGATCGAGTCGTTGCTTTCAAGGAGGGCCAGGTTTTCTTCAATGGGCCGCTTTCCGATTTTACCTCTGAAAAGGAAAAGGAGCTCTACTTTGGGGAGAAGGAAACCCACGAGGCAAGCGAAGGGTTTTCCTCAACCTTGATGGTCTAACAAGATCCACCTTCAACCGCAAGTTAACTGCAAAGGAGAAAACCTTATGCGGAGAAGAAAAATTCTGTTCCTTGCTGCCTTCCTCATGGGAATTTCCAGCTGGGTTCCAGGGCTGGCTCAGAAGCAAAACTGGCCCAAGGAGCTGGTGATTGCTGAAGTACCGGTGGAGAGTGCTGCCGATTACGAAGCTCGCTATGCTCCCTTTTTGGATTATCTCAAACAAAAACTGGGGATCCCCGTCCGCCTGTTTGTGGGCAGTGACTACACGGCGGTGATGGTCTCCCAGGCACAAGGCCAAACTCACGTAGCTTTCTACGGCCCTGGCTCCTACGTAGATGCCATTGAAAAGGCCAACGCTCCCATTGAAGCGTTCGTGAAAGAGGACTCGCTGCGCTCGGGTACCGTTTATCACTCCTTGATACTTTCCAAGAAAGGCAGTGGCATCAAAACTCTAGAAGACGCCAAGGGCAAAGATTTTGCTTTCGTCGACCCAGAGAGCACCTCTGGCTTCAAGGTGCCCATGGCCCACTTCTGTCTTGAGGCCAAAATCAAGCCCAAGGAGTATTTCAAGCGGGTGGTTTTTGCTGGCAACCACGAGTCGGTCATCTTGGGGATAGCTCAGGGAACCATTCCCGTTGGTGTAACCTGGGATACCGGGATCAGCCTCGCCACCAAGAAGGGGCAGATCAAAGGCATAGAGGACTTTGAGGTCATCTGGAGATCGGATCCCATTCCTTCCTCTCCCTGGGCCTACCGTAAAGATCTGCCAGAGGATCTCAAGGAGGCCTTGCGCACAGTCTATCTGGAGTACGAAAACACGCCGGAGGGTCAGAAATGGCTGGAGGCTCGTGGGCTGAAGGGCTTTGAGCCGGCTAGCGACGCAGATTACGATCCCTTCCGCAAGGTCAACGATGCTCTTAAGAAACCTGAGTGCCAACTCTAGGAGACTTCCCCCCCTGCCAGCAGAGCTTAAGCGCAGGGAGCTGAGCACGGTTGTGCTGTATGGGGGGGTTTTTCTCGCTCTCTTGCTGACGGCGGAGCCTGCCGAGATCTCGCCAGGAAAGTTGTTAGCTGGCTTGGGGAGGAGTGCGGCCTTCTTGGCTCGCTTCTTTCCTCCCAGCTTTTACTTCTTGCCCAACTTCCTTTACTCCCTGTTGCAAACCCTGATGATGGCCCTCTGGGGCACCTTCCTGGCCACTTTTCTCACGGTTCCCTTGGCCTTCCTGGGATCCAGAAATGTCATGCGTTCCCCTGCGGTTTACCTGCTTGTGCGCGGGCTCATGGATGTCCTCAGGGGGCTTAACGAACTGGTCTTGGCATTGGTTTTTGTGGCCGCGATTGGCCTAGGACCCTTGCCAGGGATCCTAGCTTTGACCCTGCACACGGCGGGTGTGGCAGGCAAGCTCCTCTCAGAGGCCATCGAGACAGTAGATATGAAGCAGGTGGAGGCGGTAGAGGCTACAGGTTCCCACCCTCTCCTGGTTATCGCCTATGGCTTCTGGCCACAAGTGGCTCCTGCCTTTTACTCCAGTACTCTCTACCTTTTTGAGGCTAACGTGCGCTCGGCAACGGTCTTGGGCTTGGTGGGGGCAGGGGGCATTGGGTTTGATTTGATGCAGACCATACGAGCCTTTCGCTTTCAAGATGCGGCCACGGTTGTTCTGCTGATTCTGCTGGCTGTATTTACAATTGACAAAGTTTCGGCGCGGATCCGCCAGACCTTGATTTAGGAGGCTGGGATGCAGCCCCTTGAGATGCTAGAGCTGTTGCAGGAGGCCCCCGAGAAGGAGGTGCTGGCTTTGGCGCGGGAGGTCAGGCCTGCTCTGGGATCCAGCCAAAAGCTCAGGGAAGGGGCAGGGCTGCTGGCGCTCCCCTTTGAGGACTCCCGCACGGGGACGCCCTTCTACGTGGGAGAAGTGCTGGTCTACGAGGTCTGGCTGCGCTTTCCAAAAAAGGGAGTAGAAGGATACGGGATGGTGCTGGGGGAAAAGCCGCGTCTGGCGCGCGCCCTGGCCTACCTAGACGCCGCTCTGCAGGCGGGAATTGCTGTGGAGAAGATCCAGGCTTTGGCGCTAGCGGCCCAGAAGGATCTTCAAGAAGAAGACGAGCGCCTCTGGCGCAAGGTAGCTGCAACTCGCCTGGAGGTGGAGACTCTGTGAGCCTGGGGATGTCCAAAGCCTACGGCCCCACACCGGGACTGGCAGAAAAGCAAAGCCAGCAGGTCTTCCGGGCGTTGGTTAGGGCGTTGAGCTACCCTGGCCGTCTGGAGAGCTTTCCCGCTCGCTCCCTTCGCCAAGCCTTTCGCCTCATTGGGCTGACGCTGGTGGATGGCAATGTAGGGGTTTGGGCGCCAAGCTGGCTGCTGTCGGATTTGCGTGGGCAGGATCCCCGGCCTGTGGCTTTGGAGGCTGCTGACTTTGTCTTTGCCGAGCAGCTGGAGAGTTTGCCCGCTGGCCCAGACAGCCTTTTGGCTCTCAAAAGAGGCACCCACCTTGAGCCTGAAGCGGGAGCGACCCTTATCCTGGGGGCCCCCTTGGGCCGGGGATCCCCTGTGTTGCTCAGAGGGCCCGGCATAGCTGGGGAGATCCAGTTGGCTGTAGGCTTGCCCTCTCTGTTTTGGCAGCTGCGCTCCCAGATCCTGGCCTACCCGCTGGGAGTGGACATCCTGTTAACTGACGGCCCCCAAGTGGTAGGCTTACCCCGAAGCGTGGAGGTGGGTGGATGGGCTATGTCGTAGCGCGGGGCAGCCAAGAGGCCATTCTCAATGCCGAGGCCCTTTTTCGCGAGCTGTTGTCAGCGGCAGAAGCCAAAAGCAGGCGAGGCCGGACAAAGCAGCTGGCTGGGCTGCCCTATCTCCTGGATCATGTGATGGCAGAGGCGGGGCTGTGGGCTCCGGAGCTGGCGGCCACTGCCCTTGTGCAGACAGGGGGGGACCTCTACGAGGCCCTGCTGCTTCTGAGAGCACACCGGACTACTCTCCCCCGCCTAGGGAAAGCCCAGCTGCAGAAAAAGGAAGATCTCCTGCTGGTGCGTCGGCTTTCCTCGGCTTTCAAGAGCATTCCCGGCGGCCAGGTCTTGGGGCCCACCCTAGACTACAGCCTGCGTCTTTTGGGCTTTTCTGAAAGCCCCCCGCTAGAGCCGGCGGCCGTGGCTGCTGCCCAGCACTATCCTTCTGTGCGCAGCTGGCTGAGGGAGCAAGGTCTGCTGGAAGAAGATCCCACGGCAGAGCAGCAAGCCAGTAGCCCTGCTCCAGGGGAAGAGATTCCCGACTTGACGCGGCAGCCACTGCTGTTTCCAGCGCCGCGGGCCCACCGCCTGCAAGCTTTGGCCAGGGGAGATACGGGGGGACTTCTGGCTCTGGCCTACAGCGCCATGCGCGCCTACAACGTCCACACCCACCCAACGGTTGCCGAGTTGGGCGTGGGCTATCTCGAGGTACGCGCCTTTCATCCTGTGCGGGGGGGAAGCTTTCGCCTGGGGCGGATCCGCCTGGTCTTTACTGAGGTGGTGGGACACGGAGAAAAAGGATACCGCTTGGGCTTTGCCGCTAGCCTGGGTTGGAACGAGGGGCGGGCCATCGCTGGCGCCATGCTGGATTTGGAAATGGATCGCCCCAGCCATCCGGCTCGCAGCGAGGAGTTTGTCCTGGTGCATACGGATCCCGTGGAGGCCTCCGGCTTTGCCCTCCACTACAAGCTACCCCACTACGTAACCTTTCTCAGCAACTGGATGAGCCACTTCCAAAAGGAGGCCTCCCTTGAAACCCAAGCATAGCTATGCCTACCTGGATCCGGAGGCCAAGCGAGAAATTCGGCGCAAGGTTCTCAAGGCCCTGGCCATACCGGGCCATCAAGTTCCCTTTGCTAGCCGGGAAATGCCGCTGGCTCGCGGCTGGGGCACAGGGGGATTGCAGCTTACGCTCAGCCTGGTGGGGCCGCAGGACGTGGTGAAGGTCATTGACCAGGGGGCCGATGACTCTGTCAATGCCGCCAACTTGCGCCGCTTCATTGCCCAGGTCAGCGGCGCTCGAACAACCACCGACACGCTGGAGGCCACCCTCATCCAAAGCCGCCACCGCATCCCCGAGGAGCGGCTCCAAGAAGGTCAAATCCTAATCCTGCAAGTTCCCATCCCTGAGCCTCTGCGCTATGTGGAGCCCTCTGACGCCAGGGCGCGGGAGCTACATGCTCTGGGCGACTATAGCCTGCTGTGGGTGGATCTTTTTGAGGAGCACCTACGCCACGGCCAGAGCCGCAAGGGAGCGGCCTACCCAGTTCTGGTCCATGGGCGCTATGGGATGGATCCCAGCCCTCTGCCCCGCTGGGATCTGCCCAAGCTGCATCTGGCAGCCCATATCACCCTCTTTGGGGCCGGGCGGGAGAAGCGGCTCTATGCCGTCCCTCCCTACACCCGGGTGGAGCCCTTGGCCTTTGTGGATCGGCCCTTCCAGCCGGAGCCCATTTTGGGATCCTGCCGTCGCAGCGGTTGCCGCCACGTCTTCCTCAACGCCATTCCCCAAGAAGATGGCAGCTTGGCCTATGAAATCTCCGACCAGGGCTATATGGAAAAGCTGCTGGCCGGGAAAACGAGCGGTCCTCTATTTGTGGAGAAAGAGCATGGCTGAGGAGACCCCCCTTCTGGAGCTGGTCAAGGTTTGCAAAGCCTACGGGGATCGCTGGGCGCTTAAGAACGTCAGCCTCAAGCTCTATCCCCAAGAGGTGCTGGGGGTGGTGGGAGCTTCCGGCAGTGGCAAGACTACTCTTCTGAAGATCCTTTACCTTCAGGAGACAGCCCAGGGGGAGTATCGGCTAAACGTGCCGGGTTGGGAGGGACGTAACCTGCTGTTGCTCTCTCGCTACGAGCAGCCTGCGGCGCGGCACTACCTGGCCATGGTCTATCAGGATGCCGCCCAGGCCCTGCGCATGGGCTTTGCGGCCCTGACTAATGTTGCGGAGCCCCTTGTCCTTAGAGGAGAACGGCGGTTTGGAGTGCTGGAAGCGGAGGCGCAGGAGGCTTTGGAGCGAGCCGATTTTCCTTTAGAGCGAGCCGGGGATCCCCCAGCTTCTCTTTCGGGAGGAGAGCGCCAGCGGGTACAGATTGCCAAAGCTTTAGTCCAAAAGCCTCTGGCTGTTCTTTTGGACGAGCCCACCACCGGTTTGGATTTGCTGGTGCAGGCCACCTTTCTGGATACTCTGCGCCGCCTCAAGCGGCAGTTGGGGATGAGCCTCATCCTAGTAAGCCACGATCTCTCGGTCGTGAGGGCTGTGGCGGATCGAATTGTGGTGTTGTACCAGGGGGAGGTAGTGGAGGAGGGATTGGCCGACCAAGTGCTGGAGGATCCTCGCCACCCCTTTACCCAGGATCTGGTTGCCGCAAGACTTTAGGAAGGGCAAGGTGTTGCAGGTCGTTAACTTAGAAAAGCGGTTCTTTCTTCACCGACTGGGGCGAGAGGTTCTGGCCTTCCAGCAGGTGAGCTTTTCCCTGCAAGCCGGAGAGTTTTTGCTGCTGGAGGGCCCCAACGGCTCTGGCAAGTCTTCTCTACTGCGAACCCTCTACCGCAGCTATTGGCCTACGGCAGGACAAGCCCTCCTGCAGACCCCTCTGGGAACGGTGGATCTGGCCCGCTTAGGGGATCGCGAGGTGTTAGCAATCCGCCGCGAGCGCATCGGCTACGTCAGCCAGTTTCTGGATCCCAGGCCCCGCACCACGGCCTTGGAGCTGGTTGCGGAGCCCTTGCTGTGGCAGGGAGTAGCGGAAAACCAAGCGCGACATCGAGCAGCAGAGCTGCTCCTGGAGCTGGGTCTGAAGCCAGAGTTGCTGGAGACTTTTCCAACCAGCTTCTCGGGGGGCGAGAAACAGAAAGTCAACTTGGCTCGCTCTCTCATCCACCCCTATCCGCTGCTGCTTCTGGACGAGCCCACCGCCAGCTTGGATACTGCAGCCAAGTTGGCCTTGCGAGAACGCCTACGAGCCTTGAAGCAGCAGGGAACAGCTATCATTGGCGTTTTTCACTCCTTAGACGATGTGTCGGGTTTGGTTGACAAAACCTATTCCCTAGAGGTGAGGGCAAATGTGGCTAGCAGGGCCTAAGCTAGTTCTCCCCGATGGTGTCCTCCCGGTGGGATCCCTGCGGCTGGAGGGGGAGCGGATTGCCGAGATTCGGCAGGGGCAAGTGGGGGAAGGGATCCCTTTGCGAGGACTTACCCTGGTGCCCGGCGTAGTCGACCTCCATACCGATAGCCTGGAGCCCGAGCTGGAGCCGCGCCCAGGGGTACAGCTGGCGGTGGACATGGCCTTGGGGATTTGGGAAAACCGAGCTTTGGCGGCGGGGATTACCACTGCCTTTGTAACTCTGTCCTTTTGGGAAGGCCTGCCTGGCTGGCGCAGCCCAGAAACGGCCTTGGCTATGGCAGAGCAGTTGGTGGCGCTGCGTTCCCAGCTGGCTCTGGACTTGAGGATCCACGCTCGCTATGAACTCTCGCGCCCCTTGGGAGCAGCAGCTGTTCGCCAAGCTCTCAGCCAAGGCTGGGTGGATCTCCTTTCCTTCATGGACCACACCCCCGGCCAAGGCCAATTCCGGACGCCGGAGGACTACATCCGCTACATGGCTCGCCAGCTGGCCCGGCCTTCCGAGGAGGTTGCCGCTAGTTTGGCGGCCAAGGCGGGGGAGGAGACCTTGCAGAGCTTTGCCCAATTGGCTCAGCAAGCGCAAGCTTTGGGGGTACCTTTGGCTTCCCACGACGACGACTGCCCCGCCAAGGTTCAGTTAATGGCCAAGATGGGCCTGAAAATTAGCGAGTTTCCGGTTACCCTAGCAGCAGCTTTGGAAGCGCGGAAACTGGGCCTGCTGGTGGTCATGGGGGCTCCCAATGCCCTGAGGGGATCCTCCCATGTCGGCAATCTCTCCGCTTCGGAGGCTCTACAAGTAGGAGCCCTAGGCGCCTTGGCCACTGACTACTCCCCCGCTTCAGCCTTGAGGGCTGCCTTTGCCTTGGCGGAGAAGCAGCTGCTGGATCTGCCCCAAGCCATAGCTTTGGTCACTCACAACCCTGCCCAGGCGGTTGGTCTGCAGGATCGGGGAGCCCTTCGCCCAGGCCTAAGAGCCGATCTAGTGGTGCTGCGGGAGAAACCCTTCCAGGTTATGGGTGTATTCGTTGCCGGCAGGCCCGTCTTTCTCAGAGATAGCCTCTGTTGGAGGGGGGTCTTCTAGGCTTCCCTCCAAGGCCTAGGTTGGAAGGCGAAGACAAGACTTAGTCCTGCCCGAAGGCAACCCTGGGCAGCAGTTTCCGGGTTGGCTTGCGCTCCAGGGACAGGGCAGGCCGTTCTAAGCGCGTATCCACCAGTACCGAGGGAGAGGCCAAGTTAACGCGCTCCAGCAGACGCCGCAGCAGTTGAGCATCGATGATGTCCACCCCTTGGCGGGCTGTCGCCGTTCCGGCCACCAGGGGGGTAGGGGTGGCTGGAAGGGGGGATCCCATCTCACTGCGCTCAGGTGCAGCCAGCACCAATTCCGCGATTGCCTGGGCCAGCTCTTGACCATACACCCCATCAGGGCCTGAAGGGAGTAGATCCAGCCGTCCCTGCTGAGCGGCCAAACGGCTCAACCCCAGTTGCACAGCTACCACCGCTGCCCCCCGATCCCCCTGCCTCAACGTGCGTTGGCCGGCCAGAATGCTCTTGAGTTGGGCTTTGGCCGCCTCTTGCTCGCTGCCGGGCAAAAGTTGCACCAGCCCCTCCAGCCGATCTCCCTCAGAGCCAGCCTTGGCCTCGGGAAGGGGATCCTCCCGCCAAAGGCGAGTCAGGTCGTAGAGCAAGATGGCATGGGGCACAGGACGGCTGGGCTGGTTGGGACCGGCATGGCCGGTGGCGAGGATCTCCCCTTGGTAGACCAGGGAGGTGCTAAAGCCAGAGTCCAGCAGCACGGCTTCCCGGATCCCGGTTTTGGGCAGCAGACTGGCCAGGATGGCGGCGTTGACGTGGGTTTTGGTAACTCCGATCACCACCCGCTCCTGGTCATCTACCCCAAAGAAAGCTCTGGGGCGAAACTCAGCAGCGCTGGCAAGGCGGAACGAGTTGATCTCCGCCGGAGAGAGGGCATGGCCATCCTTAACCAGCCATAGACCGGCCACAAACAGATCCGTGACATCCGGCATCAACTGGCGAATGTTCTCCAAGCGGGTCATCGTATCGGGGTCGAAGGGCACAAAGCGGATGCGATCCCTGCCCAGCAGCACCAAGGGGCGACCGCGCACCACCTTGTCATCTTCGGGGCGACCGGGGATGAAGGTCTTGTGGTTGGCAGCCATCACCGGCCCCACCATGACATTGCTGGCGGAGTTGATCCAGGGGATGGAGAAGAAGCTGCCGTTAATGCCAGCATCGGCCTGGTAGCGCTGGACCAACGTCCTGACTTCGTAGCGCCGTTCTGCGTGCACTGTGGCTGCCCGTCCGCCGCGGATGGTGAGCACCCGCACCCCGTCAATGATCTCGTCGGTCAGAGCCAGAGGCTGCGTCACATCCAGCCAGTAGTCGAGGCTGCGGCTGAGGCTAAAGGTGCGGGCGCCAAGAATGGCCTCGGTGAGGCGAAACTGGTTAAAGCGTCGCACCTCCAGCAAGTTGGGCGATTGTCCTGTAAAGCCAGGATCCATCGTAAAAGACATCCGGTAACCGGCATCAGCCAGGTATTGCTTCACCCGCTCGTCCCGGTTGCCTTCGGGATAGGCAAAGTAGTGGATGGGGTGGCCCAGCTCCTGCTCCAACTTGGCCTTGCAGTCGAACACTTCCCGCCGCAGACGGGCATCGTCTAGCACCCGCAGGTCAGGGGGATGGGTGACGGTGTGGGCGGCAAAGTCGATCAGCCCGCTGGCATCCATCTCCCGCATTTGATCCCAGGTGAAGTGATCCTTGCTGGTGGGCACGCCGACAAACCCGGTTTGCACAAAATAGGCGGCAGGGTAGTTGTACTCCTTGAGAAGGGGGTAGGCGTTTTCGTACAGGCCCAGGTAAGCGTCGTCAAAAGTGAGCAAAATGGCTTTCTCCGGCAAGGGATCCCCGTCCCGCAGGTGTTTGTACAGTTGGTCGATGTGGATGGGGGTCAACCCCGCCTGCTTGATGGCCTCAAAGTGTTGCCGCAGCTCCGCCGCCGTAGTGTCGAACCAGACCTGCTTGCGGCCAGCCACCACATCGTGATACATGATGGCGGGCACATAAGAAAGGCTGGCCAAGGGATCCAAAGCAAAGGGATCCCGCTCCAGTTGGGTCTCTAAGGAGATGGGCAAGCGCTGTTGAGCCGCTTTAGCGTGGGCGCGGGGGGCAGGGATCTCCGCTAGAGGTGGCGAGAGCCCCGGCAGGCGGCTGACCCAGTCGGGATGAGCAGTTGCCCAGGCCACCAGGGCCCCAGCCCCAAATCCCAGCAGGATCACCAGCAAGCTTAAGAAGGGGAGTAACCTCGGTCGAGACTTGGCCAGCGGACGTCGAGAGGAAGAGGAAAAGCTTTGTCGTGGAGTGGGCGAGGGGTACGGCTGGGATCCCCTTGCTGACCCAAAGCCTGCATGGCCTTGGGGCATCGACCCTCCCAAGCGCGTCGGCTGTCGTCGAGATGTCATGGCCTCACTCCCCACTCCCAATTGCAAAAGCTCAGCCCTTGCCGGAACGCCTTTTCCTACCCAAAGCCCACCCCCAGGACAGCAGGAAAAGGCAGCCTTCCAGGCAACGGCAAAACCAACGCCAGCCTACCACCCCATCCTCAGGTTGGGGATAGGGGAGAAATCGCCGCATGCTTTCTACAGGGATCCCTCGTTGAAATTGTTTGAACCAGAACGGCCTGGACGGGTGGCCTGAAAGAACCCAGAACCTCCCAGGAAGCCGCCCGCTACTCAAGGGTGCTTAGCAGATTGGACTCGGCAATGCTGACGATCTTGCCTCCCATTTGGGTGATCCGTTTCACTTCTTGGGAAAGGCGGCTGAAGGGCACTTTGTACTCGACAACACTTCTGCGCACACCTCCTCCCACGAGGCCGGATACCTTGATGGCGAAGATTTTATCGCTATTGGGCAGCCCTCCTTCTGAGCTGCTGGCCTGAGCGACCTCTGGTTCTGGGGCCGATGCCACCTGAGGCGCCGTGGCGACGCTCTCCCGCTCCAGGAGTAGCCGCCAGCTGCGGGGATAGGCAGGCGCCAAACGATAGACCACCTTATAGGAGCCGGCTATGTGGTCATCCTCGGCCTCCACCTTCACCACAGTTCCCGCTGGAATGTCCAGCTTGGCCCCCTTAGACATAACTTTAATTCCCGGCCAATTGGTGGGCACATCCGTCAGCAGCTCAACCTCAAAGGCTTGATCCCCCAACAACAACTTGGCCATCTCAACAACTCCGTTTTGCTCAGCACTCAGTGGCGAGAGAGCCGCTCACAGCCACAGCTTTACCGTCAGACATTCTACCGCTGCCAGGTGCCCACCAGAAGCTTCCCGCTGGCATGGGTCAGCTAGAAATCGCAGGAGCCCCGCACTGTACCCGTAGGGTCAGTGTCGGGAGGAATGCGGAAGTTATGATAGAACCATGACCCAAGTCCTGACCGTCTCCTGCAAGCTCAAGGTGTCCCAGTCGCAAGCCGCAAAGTTGGATGCGACAATGGATGCCTTTGTGCAGGCGTTGAACTGGGTCAACCAAAACACACCAGAAAAAGTAGTCAACGCGGTCAAACTCCAATCCCTTTGCTACTACGAGATTCGAGCCCGGTTTGGCTTGTCCAGTAACTTGGCTCAACAGGTGTGCAGACGGGTAGCGGGTTCCCGCAAAGTGGCTAAGCAGAAAAAGCGTCCCGTCAAGGAGTTTAAGAGCGGCTTTGTTACCTACGACGCTCGCATCTTTTCGTTCCGTCAAAAAGACTGGACGGTGTCGCTGACCACGGTTGAAGGGAGAGAACGCTTTGAACTGGTCATTGGCAACTACCAGCGTGGGATGCTGGCTGGTTCCAACCCCAAATCTGCCACCCTGGTCAAGCGCAAAGATGGCTCCTACTACATCCAGATTTGCGTAGAGAAAAAGCCACCCAAGCAACAAGATACCGACAAGGTGATCGGGGTGGACTTGGGAAGGACAGATATTGCCCATACATCGGAAGGAGACAACTGGAATGGACAACAGTTGAACCGAGTCCGAGACCGCTACTCCCGGTTGAGGGCGGTACTCCAACGCAAAGCCAGTAAGGGCACCCGCAGTTCGCGGCGCAGATGCAGAGAACTGTTGCAACGGCTGTCTGGCAAGGAGAGACGCTTTCAAGTGTGGGTCAATCATCGCATCTCCAAAGCTATTGTCTCTAGGGCAAAGACCACAAACAGCGCTATTGCTCTGGAAGACCTGACAGGGATCCGGGAAAGGGTCAATCAACAGCCACGCAGCAAGACAGAGCGTAGGCGGGCAAATAGTTGGGCGTTTTATCAACTCCGTCAATTTTTGGAGTACAAGGCTCTGCGTGCAGGGGTTGCTTTGATTCTTGTTCCGCCTGCCTACACGTCGCAGACCTGCCACCGGTGTTTGCACATCCATCCCGACCCTGCGCAATCCTATCGCAGTGGAAAGAAGTTTAAGTGCGGGCACTGTGGATGGGAAGGGGATGCGGACTTGAATGGTGCAAACGTAATTGCGCTCTTGGGGGCTGCCGTAAACCAGCCTAGAGGTTCGTGGTTGGCTTGCCAACTGCAGGGCTACCGAAAGCCCGCCCTGTACTGCGAAGCAGTCAGGGTCGGGTAGTTTACCTGACGTCCTCCCTTCAACGAATTGAGGGAGATCACTGATGTCCTCCCATTCTAGAATTGGGGTGTTGTAGATTTGTTAAGCAGCTGTAGATTTATTGCGGAGGTAGAGGGAGCGCCATGAACCTGTTGAGCTTGGCCTTGCCGGATCTGTCGGCAGCTTCGGATGGGTTAGCCGCTACCTTGCAGCCCGTAGCCCAGTTTTTTGCCGGCCTTAACTTGCCCCAACCCATTGTGCAATGGGGTCACCCCTTGATGATGGGGATCGTGGTGGTGGTGATGGGCAGCTTTGTCGGCCTGACTGGGTGGCGAGGACGGGCCTTGCGTCTGGCAGCCGCCTCCACAGCGCCAGAGGGATCCCTGCCGGAAGCGGCCCAGAAGCCTCTGCTTGACCACCGCAAATTGGCCCCCTGGATGGCCACCTTCATTGCCTTGGGCTACACTGGCGGCCTTCTTTCTCTGGTGATGCAAGGGAAGCCCCTGTTGAGCAGCCCCCATTTTTGGACGGGATCCCTGGTGTTGCTGTTGTTGGCGGTGAATGGAGCTTTGTCCCTCAGCGGCTTTGGGGGCAACCGCGCTGCTTTGCGCACCACCCATGCCTATGTGGGCAGCCTCATTCTATGTGTACTGTTTGCCCATGCCCTGCTTGGGCTCAAGCTGGGTTTGTCGTTGTGAGTGGCAGTAGGCTTCCCTCTGCCTGGGCAGGAACTAGCGATAAGGCTGCAGGGATTGCAGCAGGTGGAGCACGGTGAAAATGCCGATACCCAGCAGGACGACGGATCCCACCAGGTAGCTGCTGGCATTGGAGCGCTGCTCTTCCAAGAGGGCTTCAGGGGATTTGGGGGCAATCATAAACCTTTCCCCAGAAAGGGGTTTTCGGATCACGGGATCCCCTGCCTCAAAACGCACCTGCCCCATGGTAAACGCCATCGCATCCACCGGAATCACCCATTCCTTATAGATAAAAGCTCGGGTGGAGCGATTTTCTGTTCTCACTCCGGAAAGGTAGCGCTTGAGATTGAAGTTGAACCGGCTGGGCCCTTTTCCTGGAAAAATATGCTCATCCACAACCGACATAGCCTCTATCTCCGCACCTGTGGGATCCACCCTCACCCTTCCAGTTTCGTCTTCGATGAAAAAAGGGATCTGGCGAACCACCGAGTGAAGGGTTTCGTCTCTCGTTCTCGTCTCTCTTTCAAGGAGATATTCCCGACCTGTGCTCGGATCGTAATACACGTTGGCGTAGTGTTTTTGGGGAGAGCTTACTTCGGAAAACGGCGATTTTTGAGGATAGCCTGGAGAGCCAAGCTGCTGGGGGTAGTCGGGGTAACCAGGCTTTTTCTGGAAAGAACCGGAACCGGGGTAGCCAGGGTTGGGCTTTTGTGGAAAAGAATTAGAGTAGTCGGGATCAACCCTTTTCTGAAAAGAACCGGAGTCAGAGTAGCCCAAGCCGGGCTTTTTCCCGACCATCTCCCCCGGATAGGATTTTGCTCGGGATCCCAAGCGTAGAGCGTTCTGATATTCGCCTTCGCTGATCCGTTCGCTATACGCTACATCGCCTTGGCTATTCAAATACCTTCGATAGCATTCGATCTCGTCATACTCCCAAGAGATCTCAGACTTGTAGTAGACGCAAGGCTGTCGCGAAAGTTCCGATACCAAAGGCCGATCGCACACAACCCTGCCGTAAACTTGAGCCAAGTTTGCTCCTTTTGCCTGGGGGTTGGTCTGACCGAGATGGCGAAGCTCGGCTATCTTGAGCAACCGAGTTGCAGAGAGCTGTTGAACCAACCTTTGGGAGCGCAAATACTCAACAAACGAAAACAGAGAGGCAGGAAGACAAAGCAGACCAAGCAGCATCAGCCAGTTCATAAAGGCCTTCCTTTCCGGGGGTGGGAGTGAAGTTGGCCTCATGCTAGCAGTTACCTGTGAAACAGGATTTAAGAGAAGTTTAAGGCAATCCCGAATGCGGGCAGTTCCAAACTTTACCAAGAAGCTAGGCCTGAAGCCCCGCCCTTCCAGGACGGCTTTTGCCCTGTTAGACCTGCGATAAGATACACCCACGCTGGTCAGAGAAGCCAAACTCCTCAACGCCACTCCAGCGCAGTACCAAGCCTTGGATGACAGAGTACACCGGCCAGGTGGTGGGGCTGGATGTGGGCGACAGCAGTGGGCAAGCTGTGCCGTGTCTCCAGTTTTTGCGTCGTGCCGAAAGGAGATTGAAGCAACAGCAAAGAAGACTGAGCAGAAAGTTAGGCCCACGGCCCGCTGGCGTGAATAGGAAGGGGGTAAAACCTCAATACAGCAACTACCACAAGTAGAGGAAGCGGCTTGGCGAGGTACACTTCAACCAAATCAAAGTCTGGCGCCAGCGTAGAGACCGGGTTATTGAGCTAGCCCAGTGTGTGGGAATGTCTCACGACATTGTGGTTTATGAGGACTTGCAGGTGCAGAACTTGGTGAGAAATCACCACTTGGCCAAGTCTTTCACGCTAGCGGCGCGGAGCGCTTGGGGGAACGACTGGGGAGATAGGCACCGCCGTCGTGGAGGGGAAACCTGATACAGCTAAGTGCTGTCGCAGAACCAGGAACCAGAATCCTTGCTCTTTGGGGCGGGGGGCATGTCAATCGCGCAACACGTAGCCTACCCCGCGCACCGTCTGGATAAGGCGCTTCTCCCCTGGGCCTTCGATCTTGAGGCGCAAGTAGCGAATATAGACCTCGATGATATTGGAGTCGCCCGTGAAGTCGCAGCCCCACACATGCTCTAGGATCTGTTGGCGGGTGAGCACCTGACGGGGGTGTTCCATCAAGTAGCGCAACAGGTCGTATTCTTTGGCCGTCAGCTCCACCTGTCGCTCTCCCCGGGTTACCTCCCGCGTTACGGGATCCAGGGTCAGATCCATGAACACCAACTGGCCGTCGCGGGATCGCCTTGGCTGCCGCAAATAGATCCGTATCCGAGACAGCAGCTCCTGAATGCTGAAAGGCTTGACCACGTAATCATCCGCCCCAGCGTCCAAGCTTGCTGCCCGATCCGCCACCTCATCTCTGGCGGTCATCAACACCACCGGCACGCGGTTGCCCGTTGAGCGCAGTCGCCGACAAATTTCCAAACCTGAGATGCCGGGCAACATCCAGTCCAACAGCACCAAGTCGGGGTTTTGGTCGCAGGCTGCCCTCAACCCGGCCATGCCATCGCTGGCTACGCTGACTCGATATCCCTCACAGGTCAGCTCCGTTTCCACAAAACGAGCCAGCTTAGCTTCATCTTCGATCACCAGGATGTGGGCAGAAGTGGGTTCAGGCTCTGGCATACGCTCTCTTGCTGAATCCAAGGAAGACGCCGAAAAACTTGCTCATTGCCCCCAAGCATATCTCAACCGTATGGATTGGCAGTCGAGATGACTGAATCCGTCCTAGCCTGCAACAGCCTTGTGGAATTGCCTGGGGTTGATATCAGCAAGTGCTTTGAGTTATTCAAAAGGCATTCATGTACCTTATCACCATGAGTATCCTAAGCCATGACCCTCTCTCCTGTTCGGCTCACCCCGCCCCTACCTCCCATTCGATGGGAAAAACTGCCGGAAGACTTTCCCTTGCCGGATGAGCCTGTGGAAAGCACCTTACAGCCCCTTTTGGCTGCTGCTCTGCGTGAGGCATTGGAACTCGCTCAGATGATCCCTGCCCAGGCTTTGATCGCCTCCAACTTTGGCCTTTGCAGCACTGTCGGGGACAAGGTGGTGGTGAAAGCCCCCGACTGGGTTTATGTGCCCGCAGTACAGCCGATTCCCGAAGGAGAGATCCGCCGCAGCTATACCCCACACCTAGAAGGGAATCCCCCGGCGATTGTGATGGAATTCATCTCCGAAACCGAGGGCGGCGAGTACTCCATCAATCCCCACTATCCCTATGGAAAATGGTATTTCTACGAGCGCATTTTGCAGGTGCCTGTCTATGTAATCTTTCATCCCAAAACCGGTGAGCTGGATGTCTACCGCCTGGAGAATGGCCGCTATACCCCTGTATCGGCGGATGAAAACCGTCGCTACTGGATCCCGGAGATTGGCTTGTTTTTGGGGGTGTGGCGGGGACAAAAAGCCGAGACCAAAGCCAACTGGTTGCGGTGGTGGACTGCCGATGGGAATTTGCTCCTATGGGGAATCGAACAGGTAGAGCAGGAGCGGCAGCGGGCCGAACAGGAGCGGCAGCGGGCTGAGGCGGCAGAAGCAGCCCTCGAACAGGCCCGTCTGGAACAGCAGCGCCTAGCCGCGAAATTGCGGGAGTTGGGCGTGGATCCCGAGGCAATAGCCGATTGAGGGCTCTCCTAGTAGGTGCGCCCGCGCCAAGAGCGGGGCCGGCTGAGGGCAGATAGGATTATCCGCAGAACGGCCAAGGGATCCGCCAGAGGCGACATCCAGAACGTCCAAGGGGGATCCTGATAGGAGCCGCGAATGCCCAGCAGTACACCTAAGCGCAGAATCAGTAAGCCTAGGTTAAGCCCCAGCAGCACCTGCTCCGTCAGGGAAAAGGGAAACCCCATCCCGGCTTTGCCCAACAGCCCTACAACCACCGGCCCAGGGATCCCTTGGGTGAGGACGAGGAGAGCTATATCCCCCCACAACTGGGCCACAGGGGTGGCATCTTTCAAATCGAGGGATCGGCCCCACTCTCGCCAAGTTTCGCCAAAAGAAGTGTACATGCGCACCTTGAGCAGGTGCCGACCGTCGTAAAAAGCTACTTTAAAGCCGGCTGCCGCAATCTGCCGCACCAAGGTGACATCGTCACAGAAGGAGGCCCGCGCCACTGTGTAGCCATTCATCGCTTCCAGCACCGACCGGCGCACTAGCATACATTGCCCATTGGCCATCGTCCGTTCTGGCAGGGTAGCCCTGTCTCCGGCTGCCCCGTAGCGGTAGATCAGGGTCACCAAAAGAGCCGGCTGCAGCCAGCTTTCCCCCCAGTGCTGCAGGATAAACTGCGGTGCCAGGGTGATCAGATCCAGACCTTGGGCCTGGGCAGTTTCCAGCAGGCGCTCCACCAAGCCTGGCTGGGGGCGGGTATCGGCGTCGATGCCCAGGATCCACTCAGAGGCCGGATCCGACTGGAGAAATCCGTAGTGCAAAGCCCAGGGGCGGCCCACCCATCCGCCGGGGAGGGGATCGTCGGTCAGCAGGCGAAAGCGGGGATCCCGCTTGGCCATCTGCAGCACTTTTTCGGGGGTGCCATCTTGAGAGCGGCTGTCCACCACCAGCACCTCCCGCAGGACGGAGCTCTGTTGGTGCAATCCTTCCAGGCAGGGATCGATGCGTTCCGCTTCGTTGAGAGTAGGCAGCAACACGCTGACCAAGCCCGGCTGCAAAGGGATCCCAGGCTGACCGGGAGGCAGAGGGGAAGGGCGCCGCAAAGAGGGCAGCAGCCGCGCCAGCAGCACCGCCAGCATCGGCACTTGCATAACCAATAGGCTCAGGGCGGCAGCATCTCCAGCCCAGGCAGGGATCCCGTTCATGCCAGTTCTAACCTGTAAGGGAAAAGTGTCCAAGAATGCTTGCAAGAGAAGCCCAGGGAGGACAAACTCATACTCATGGTGATTTAGCAATTCAAAATCAGTCTGGTTGCATCGTGCCTGTGCCCATCCCCCCTCAAACCTGACGGGCTTTTCATGGATGTCTTCATCCGGCTCAGCCACAAGGGATCCCCTGTTACGGTTGTGAAATTGCACAGTGAAAGGCTCAACGCCGCGATTGCCCGCGAGGTACGGAAAGAGCTAAGCCAAATTCTCACCGAGAAACCGGGGCATTTCTTGTTGGATCTTAGTCAGGTTAGCCTGATCGACAGCGTGGGGTTGTCGGTTCTGGTTTGGGCGCATCGCCATTGCCGCACTTTAGGCTATCAACTCAAGTTCTGCGGCCTGCAGGAGCAAGTCAAGCTGCTCTTCTCCATCACCGGCTTGGATACCATTTACGAAATCTACCCCTCTGTAGAAAAGGCGCTTGAGTCTTTTCCGTAGCTCTCCCTATCGGGTCAACTGAGAACCGTCAGGGATCAGCTTCTCAACACCTGGATTAGCCTAACGGTTGAAAACCTGCTCAGGGGGAGGGGTTGCTGTTTTGGTTCTCGACCGTCTGGGGCCGGTTCACCTGAGCATAAATCTCTGCTTGCTGCTGGATTTGCTCCCGGACTTGGGGTGGGGCCAACCGGGCTGCTTGCTCAAACAGCTCAGGCGCTTTTGCCCGTAGGTTTTCATCGGTGGCGGAGCTGAGGGCTATGGCTTTGCCCAACACGGGGGTGAAATCACTGGGATCCGCCGCAATCAACTTGTCGTAGAGGACTACAGCTTTCTCAGTCTGGTTGTTGCGGGCGTAGACAAAGGCCAAGCGCAAACGTACATCATTATCTTCCGGCACTTCTTCAAGATGCTTCTCCAGCAGGGCAATGGCCTCAGAGGTGCGGCCCAGGGTTAGCTGCACATCCACCAACTGCTGCAGCACCTGGCCATCTTTGGGATCCCCCTCGTAAAGGATCTGGAGCTGTTCTAATGCCCCTTCAAAATCCCCCGTATCCTGCTGGATTTCGGCCAAAAAGGCTCTCAGTTGCCGATTTTCGGGCTCCAGTTCCACCAGCTTCTTCAGCGGCTCGATTGCCCCTTGCGGCTCGTTCAATTGCAGTTGGGTGTCGATCAACCCCCGCAGGGCAATGGGGTTATCCGGCTCCCGCTCCAGCACGACGCGATAGCCGTCTGCCTGGGCCCGCAGTTGCTCGGTTACCCGGCTGGCCTCTGGAGATTCGGAAGGCCCGAGGGCCTGGAATAGCGGGCCAAAGGAGAAGCCCAAGAAAGTTACCGTGCCCACCACCAGCAGCAAAATGTTGAGGAGCTTGCGGGCTGGGGATTCTTGGGGTTTGGACTGAGGCATAAAGGGCTCGCGCAGAAGACTCCTCTGTACTCTATCATCGGCGCCGGGGCAGGCTGTGGGGTGAGGTTACCCAATACCCAAAACTTTTGAAAACAGCATCCAAGGGGAGGGCAATGCCGTACTGAATTTAGGTAGTGCTGAATCTTTTTGCCACCCCTCACTCCCTCTTAACCATGCGGATCACCAAATTTTCGGGCTGGAGGCCCGCACCATAGCCGCAGGCTTGGTGTCGGGAGGAAAGCCCTCCTCCATATAGGTTTGCTGGTCAAAAGCCTGGATGAACTACAATAAGCCCATGAGCCAGACTATCTCTGTACGTTGCAAGCTGATAGTCCCACAAGAGTTGCGTCAAGAAATTGACCGCACTTTGCAGGGCTTTGCGAATGCTTGCAACCAGATTCTCGACACCGCCAAACAAAAGAACTGCTGGAACACCGCCAAGCTGCACCACTTGGTCTATCGGCCGGTAAGGGCAGCAACGGGGCTGAAAGCCAACCACGTCTGTCAGGCGCTCCGTCGGGTGATTAGCAATGCCAAGGCGGTGAAGCAAGTCCACAAGTTCCGCCCCACCAGTCTGACTTTGGACGCGCGTACTTTTAAGTACCGAGAGTCTGACCAGGCCGTGGGCGTGACCCTGATGAGCGGACGGGTTTGGCTCAAGCTCAAGATTGGCGGCTACCAGATAGCGCTCCTGCGAGGCCAGAAGCCGACAAGCGCAACCCTGTCCAAAACCAAGCAAGGGGACTACTACATCAACATCGCTGTTGAGCTGGATACTCCCCCGACTGGCAAAACTCCAAAGGTAATCGGAGTTGACTTGGGCAGGCGGGATATCGCCACCGCTAGCAACGGACGCTCTTGGAGTGGAGAGCACATCCAGGCCGTCCGTGACCGGTTCAGCCGTGTACGCGCCAAGGTTCAATCCAAACGCACTCGCAGCTCTAGGAGGCTGCTGAGAAGGCTCTCTGGGAGAGAACGGCGCTACCAGACATGGCTGAACCATAACATCAGCAAAACCTTGGTCAGGGATGCCCAGGCTATTGGTGCGGCACTGGCTTTTGAAGACTTGACAGGCATCAGAGATTGCCTGAATCAGAAGTCTCGAAGTAAGGCTGAGCGGCGCAGGACTAACAACTGGGCGTTCTACCAGCTCAGGATGTTTGTAGCCTACAAGGCTGCCATTGCTGGAGTGCCTGTGGTGCTGGTGCCGCCTGCCTACACCAGTCAGACCTGCCACAAATGCCTGCACATCCACCCTGAGCGGGGTAAGTCCTACCGCAATGGTAAGTCGTTCAAGTGTGGACACTGCGGGTGGGAAGGGGATGCTGACCATAACGCTGCTCAAGTAATCTCTCTCCTTGGGGCGACTGTAAACTCGCCTGAAATTCCGAAACTTAGCTGTCCTCTGGGGCCGCTAGGGATTGGGATAAAGCCCGCACTCTGCGCATAGCGCGGGTGTCGGGTAGTTTACCGCCGCCATTCTCAGCGCTTCCCTGCGGGGGACGGCCAACTTCGACGAGGAGAACTTTCCCTACGATGTTGTCTACACCTTGGGTCGCTACTTCGCCCAAATGGGGGCCTTGGTGCAGCAATATGGGGGAGTACTGGCCAACCAGAGCGGGCTGAGAAGTCTGGCTTTGTTTGGCTTAAAACAACCCGAGCTGGCCATACAGCAGGCGCTGCAGGCGGGGTTGGCGCTTGGGCAGTCGGTGGTGGAGTTGAACAGGTGTTTGCGGCAACTCTCCTACCCGCAGGTCAAGCTTGCCATCGGGATCCACTACGGCCCAGTCCTTTTGCTGCCCCTCGATCCCCAAGATCCGCAGCGGCTGTCTGCCTTTGGCAAGTCGGTCAATGTTGCCACCTGGCTGGAGTCGGTTGAGGATGTTTCGCAAGGGGGGGAACAGTCTGAGGAACAGAGCTCCCGGTTGCTCATCTCGGCAGCTGTGTATCGAGCCGTGGAAGGGCAACTCCTGCAGGTGGAGCCTCTTTCGGTGAAACCCGTTCCCAACGCCAAACCCATCCGAGTCTACAGGGTGCATCCCAACCCCGTCAGCTTGCCGACTGGCGAGGAGCAAGCTCCAGAAGCAACCAAGCCTGAACCGCTTGGATGGCTGGAAGCGCTCCGGGAATGGCTACAGGCTTGGTCTCGTTTTTGAGGGATCCCTTCAGGCAAAAACGCCATCCCTTTGCTGAACTTGGGCCTGCAAATAGGGGATCCCCATCCGGTGGCAGTAGTCGCCGAAGCTCTCGCCAGGACGGCGCTCCTGCTTGTAGGCCTGCAGGAGAACTCTCATCAGCGGCACGATCTGGCTAATGTGTACCCGCTCCTGAAACACTTGCGCCAGGCGATCCCCCTGCGGGCTGGCTCCCAGCCAAATCTGGTAGTAGCCATCGGGGGCGGATCCCACCAATCCCAGTTCCGCCAAGTAGGGTCGGGCACAGCCGTTGGGGCAGCCGGTCATGCGCACCAAAAAGGGCGAATCCTGCAGATCCAGCTCCTGCAACAGTTGATCCAACTGGCGCACCAGCCCTGGCAAAGCTCGCTCCGACTCAGTAATAGCCAAGCCGCAAGTGGGCAGCGCCGGACAGGCCATCGACAGCCGCACCAGTTGAGGGATCTCTTCCTTGGAAAGCACCCCGTGGGACTTGAGGATCTGGTTGATGGCCTCCCGCTGCTGCTCCGCAATGTCGATGAAAAGTAAATCCTGAGTGGGGGTCAGCCGCACGTGCAGAGAAAAGGCTTCCACAATCCGGCGCAGCGCCGTTTTGAGCTGTCGCTCTGGGGTGTCCTGGATGCGCCCATTTTCAATGGAGATGCCCAAAAACCAACGGCCATCCCCCTGCTCGTGCCAGCCCAGGTAGTCGTCGCTGTTGGGAACAAACTTGGGTAGGGGGCGAAACCGGGGCAATTTTTCCCCCACATACTCCTCGACAACGCGGCGAAACTTGCGGATTCCCCAGTCTCTCACCAAGTATTTCAACCGCGCCTGCTTGCGGTCGTGCCGGTTGCCGTAGTCTCGCTGCACGGCCAAAACCGCTTGGCAAACCCGATACACCGCCTCCGGAGGGGCAAAGCAGAGCTTTTGGGCCAAAAGGGGCTGGGTTTCTTCCTTGCCGTGGGTACGCCCCATGCCCCCACCCACCACGATGTTGAAGCCCTTGAGGTTGCCCTTGCGGTCGGTGAGCACAATCAAGCCCAGGTCCTGGGAGTACACATCTACCGTGTTTTCCCCAGCTACGGTGATGGCTGTCTTGAACTTGCGGGGCAAATAGACGGGGCCATACAGAGGTTCTGGCCCCTCCAGGCGCACCCCGTTGCCGACAAACTGCTCTGCTTCCACCACTTCCTCATCCACCGGTGGGATGGGAACCGGCTCCCCATCCACCCAGATCTCGTAGTAGGCAGAGGTTTTTGGAGCCAACAGATCCGCCAGCTTGCGGGCATACTCTTGGGCATAGCGATAGGCAGGGCGATTTTTGTAGGGGGCCACCGGTGCCATTACGTTGCGGTTGACATCGCCGCAGGCGGCCAGGGTGGATCCCATCTGCTTGAGAATGCTGGCTATGGTGGCCTTGAGGTTTTTCTTGAGGATCCCGTGTAGCTGAAACGTCTGCCGCGTTGTGGCTCGCAGGGTGCCATTGCCGTACTCATCGGCCAGCCGATCCAGGGTCAAGTAAAGCTGGGGGGGCACGTGTCCCCCGGGGATGCGGGTGCGCAACATCATCGAATAGGCCCGCTCCAGCCCCTCCTGCTTTCGCTGCTGCCGCCGATCCCGGTCGTCCTGCTGGTAAGCCCCGTGAAACTTCAGCACCTGCACCGCTGCTTCGCTGAAGTGGGTGGTGTCTTGGGCCAGCTCCTGCTGAAGGGGATCCCGTAGAAAGTGGCTGTCTGCCTTGATCTGCTCCACCTTGGAACGCTTGGCCTCGGATGGGATCATGGGGGGCATTGATAATCTCCAGTAAACCGGTCGGAATACTTGTGAATAACAGGCTATCACCTCCTTTGAAGAGCGTCCAGTTGGAAAAGTCAGCCTCTTATCCGGGTTTTGTTCCAAACCCGCAAAACTTGTTATTTGAGTCAGCTGGAGATGTCGGCGCTGCTAGCTGGCCAGGGCTAGGCGGGCACCGTACTCCTGCACCGACCACAGTTGCCAGGCACAATTCCCCTGCAGCTCCAAAACCAGGTCGTGGTAGGCCAGGAGGGTGGGACGATGCCCAACGCTGATGTAGGTGGTGTTCAGGTGTTGCAGCTGCAGGTAGAGCAGTTTTTCGTTGGCCACATCCAGGGCGCTGGTGGCCTCGTCCAAAATGGCGTAGCGGGGCTGGGTGATCAAAATGCGGGCAAAGGCAAGGCGCTGCTGTTCCCCTAGGGAGAGAGTGCTGGCCCAGTCTTTCTCCACATCAAAGCCGCCCACCCGCTCCGGCAAGTCTCCCAGGTTCACCTGGGCCAAGACTCGGATGAGATCTTCATCGGTGAGGTCTCGGCGGCGTTTGGGATAGAGCAGTTGATCCCGCAGGGATCCCAGCAGCATATAGGGTTTCTGGGGCAAAAAGAGCATCTCCTGAGTATCTGGGCGGGCGATGGATCCCTGGCCGTTGGTCCATAGGCCGGCAATGGCCCGCAACAGGGAACTTTTGCCGCTGCCGCTAACACCGACAATCAAAAGCCGCTGGCCGGCTTCCAAGGCGAAGGAGAGATCCCGCACCAGGGTTCGTTCTGAATTGGGGGTGAGCAAAGTGACGTGGTTTAGCGCCAATTGCTGGGCAATGCGAGTTTGAATGTTGCTTTCCCGAGCGCCGGTGTGGCGCAGCGCCGGATCTTCCAGAGACTCGTGAAAGGAGCCTAAGCGGTTGATCCCGGCGGCAAAACTGGAAATGCTTTGAATCTGGTTGGCCACAATGGAGAGGGCGCTCAACACCTGGCTGAAGGCAATGGTGGCTTGGGTAATGGTGCCGAAATCTCGCACGCCGCTGAAGTAAAGGGGGGCGACGATGACATAGGGCACAATGCGGGTGAAATAGTTGTAGGCGTATTGGAAAATATCGATGATGGCCTGCCAGATGATCAGCAAATTAAAATTGCGCAAGGCCGCACCAAAGCGATGCAAAATTTGCCTGAGTTCTTGATCCTCTCCCTGGTAAAAGGCGATGGACTCGGCGTTGTCGCGCACATGCACCAAGCTGTAGCGGAAATCGGCTTCGTAGCGCAGTTGATCGAAGTTAATTTTGATCAGCTTGCGACCGGCCAAAATGGCGATGGCAGTACCGATAGTGGCATAGACCACCAGCCCCAACGCCAACGGACGAGAAATGCCATAGAGAATGCCGGTGAAGGCATAGAGGGTGAGAATCGAGTCGAGAATGTCCAACAGGAAGGAAAGGGTGGTGCCGGTAAAGGAGCGGACATCCTCTGATATACGCTGGTCGGGGTTGTCGATTTCGGTGTTGGCGGCGTTGGAATCCAGCTCGTAGTAAGCCCGCTGATTGAAGTAGCGATCCAGAAAATGATCGGTCAGCCATTCTCGCCAAAACAGCCCTAGCTTGAGGCGAGTGTAGCGGTAGATCACCAAAATGGGAATAGCTGAGATAATCAGCACTCCATAAATAATCAAAAACTGCCAGAAAGTGGGCTCTTCTTTTTGCTGCAGAGCTGTGTCGATAAATCGAAAGATAAAGCTAATCATCACGTTCAGCCGGTTTACCGTCAGCGACAGAAACAGCAAAAAGGTGAGCAGCGCCCACTGCAACCAGCGCTGGCGAAGCTGCCGCCACACTGCCCCAAAACAAAGGCTGCTCAAAGCCAAGCTGATCGCGGCTACCCACAGCACCGGCGAGGACAAGTTTCTCTCCGTTTGGGCCACCAATCCGGCTGCCACATTGGTAAAAAACTCTGGGAACAGGGCCTGACCGACCAAAGTTACCCCAATCTCCACAAAGAACATCAGGGCAACCACAAACACCATGGCCGCTGCCAGCAAGCCCAAAAAGATCCAGCCCCCATAGCGCACTCTGGGGTAAAAGTAGGGCTGGGCCACGGTGATAAACCGATCCCACAGTTTGCGGTCAAAGTTAAATTGAGAGGCTTGGGATTCCATTGTCGTGGTCGGCGGAGAGAGCAAGATCGACATCTCCCAGGCTAGCAGGCCATGGGTGCCAATCTGTGTTCAACAGGAGCGGATTCATTGGGGGTGAAACGCGGATCCCCCTTGTCCCATCCAAACCGTCTTGGTTCTGGGTCTTGCTCACCCACACACCCCTTGCTTAAAGCCAGTGTCTCTTCAACCTTGCAACCGGTTTTGCCAAGCCGATTGGGCCGCCAGCCACACCGTCTGAACCGGCACGTGAAACTCCTGGGCGCGGGCCACACAGTCGCGAAACTCCGGCTGAGCGTTGACGATGCGGCCATGGTGGCGGGCCACTTTGATGTCTACCAGGCCGTAAGGGGTTTCCACCCGCTCGATAACCCGCTCCAGCAGGGTGCGCTGCTGTTGGAAGTGGCGAATGCCCAGGGTGGTGGTCTCCCGGAAGATGAGATCTTGACACTCCGGCACCCGATCCGGCGGACAGATAACGGTGAGCAGGATCCCCGGCCGCCCCTGTTTCATGGTGATCGGCTGGGTAAACACGTCCCAGGCCCCCAGGGCCAACAACTGCTCGCAGGTGTAGGCAATCACTTGGGGGTTGAGATCGTCGATTTGGGTTTGCAACACCGATACCGTTTCCGTTAGCTCTCCCCCATCGGCTTCCCCGATCCAGAGACGAAACACGTTGGGAATGGGCAGCTCTTGGGCACCGGCCCCACGCCCCACTTTTTCCACCCGCATCGGCGGACAGGGGCCAAACTCTTCCGCCAACGCCACAGCCAAGGCTGCTCCTGTGGGGGTCACCAGCTCGGCTTCCACCCCGTTGCTGAACACCGGCACGCGGCCCATTTCCCACAACTCGATCACCGCCGGCACCGGCACGGCCAATTTGCCATGCTCTGTGCTCACCCAGCCGCCCCCAATAGGATGGGGGGATGACAACACCCGCTCCACCTGCAGCCAATCCAGGCCGATGCAAGTGCCGACAATATCCACCAAAGCATCCACTGCCCCCACTTCGTGAAAGTGCACTTTTTCCACGGGCACTTGATGGACTTTTGCTTCTGCCTGCGCCAACTTTTCAAACACCGCCAAGCTGCGGGCCTTAATGGCTGGGGAAAGCTGGGATCCCGCGATCAAAGCCTGAATCTCTGCCCAATGCCGAGCAAGGGATCCCCCACTCTGGGATCCTAGTACCTCTACCACAGCTTGCAGAGCAGGCTGCCCACACCGCTGCACCCGGCTCACCTGCAAGCCATATTCCCCCTCGATGCCCAACGCCTGGAGCTGACGGTTGAGGTACTCCAAAGGCACCCCGCAATCCAGCAGGGCTCCTAGACACATATCGCCGGCAATGCCCGCCGCACAGTCGAAGTAGGCTATTTTCATGCTGGAGAACTGGGGGTAGCCGCTGCCGCCAGAATGGACTTGGATCCCTCTTGATTGTAGGCAGCAACCGGCCTGGAAAAGGCGACGGGAGAGCAGTTAGGCTTCCCTAGAGTCAGAAGATTCAGAAGATCGAGCAGCAGATTCCCGCCACTGTTGGATGATGTTGCCCAAATTGCGCCGGAATTCTCCAATTCCCAGCAGGGATCCCGGCTCGGGATCCCAGGAAGCTGAGAACACACCGTAGCTAATGCCCAAAAAACCAAGGCCAAACAAGGTCAGCGACTCCGCCAAGGTGAAGTAAGGGGGCAGAGGAACCACGTGGTTGGTCAAGAGATAGTAATTCACAAAAAAGCTGCTCAGACCTAGCCCCGAAGGGATCCCAGAAAACACCAGAATCCGCCGCACCATCCGCCGGCTGACCTCAGGGGGAATCACGGCAACAGGCTCCTTCTTGGCCGGCTTCTTCTCCACCTCAACAGAGGCGGAGGGGGAGCGACGGCGAAAGGTTTTGGACTGGCGGCTGGATTTGCCCACGAAGACAGATCTCCGATAGCGTTTTGGATGGGCTGCCTACTTTTTCACCCGGATGTTCAGCCGTTCGGCCAGCTCCCGGAAGCGGTCAGGAGAATGCTTGGCGATGTAGTTGAGCAAACGCTTGCGACGACCGATCATCATCAGCAGGCCGCGGCGGGAGTTGAAATCCTTCGGGTTTCTCTGAAGGTGCTGAGAGAGCTGGTTGATGCGACTGGTGAGCAGAGCCACCTGAACCTCGGCAGAACCGGTGTCGGTGTCGTGCAGTCGATAGCTCTCAATGATCTGCTGCTTCTCTTGTTGCAATAAGGCCATAAGATCAAGGGACTGGATGCACTGCTTCAAGATAATAACATCGGCTTTTCCTCCCTCGCTATGGCCGAGGAGGGTTATGGAGAGAATGGGATATGACAACAACCTCTGGGGATCCTCCGGCACTGCCCGCTTTGCTGGAGCTGTTGAACTCACAAGACTTGGGAAATCGGCTGCGCGCTGTCAACAAAGCCAGAGAACTGCCTGGGCCAGAAGCCCTGACATTGCTGCAGCGAGCGATTCACGACGAGAATGCCCGCGTCCGTTATGCTGCCATCAGCCAGATGGGCACCCTGTCTGGCGTCGATCCGAACCTACTGTTGCCTATTTTGCAGCGCTCTTTGCGAGAGGATCCGGAGTTCGATGTGCGGGCTGCTGCCGCCGCTGCCCTGGGGGATCTCAAGCAGCCACAGGCCCTGGCCGATCTCCTGGAAGCTTATCGGCGAGAAACGGAGTGGCTGGTACGGTTTAGCATCATCGCTGCCCTGGGAGAGCTGGGGAACCCTGCCGCCTTCGACACTCTGGTGGAAGCTTTGCAGGACAAGAGCGAGCTGATCACCACAGCCGCTGCCGCTGCCTTGGGCGATCTGGGGGATCCGCGGGCCATCCCCTACCTGGATCCCCTCATCGATTCTGACGACTGGCAACTGCGCTACCGCGTCTGCATTGCCCTGGCCAAGTTGGGAACAGAAGCCGCTCGCGCCGGACTGACCCGGCTGGCCCAGGATTCCCAAGAACAGGTGGCCGTACATGCCCGGGCTGCCTTGGGATCCCTGGAGATCCCCGGCTAACTGCCCTAGCTCATGGCATTGATGATGTAGTCAAAGTAAGGGGCGGCTTCAGCGGCTGCTGCCGGCTCCAACAAGCTGAGGGCAGCTTCCTTCAAAAAGACAATCGCATCGATCATGCCGGCGATGGGTACGTTGAGGGCATTGTACATTTCCCGCACCCCTATCAGGCCGATGGACTCAATCGGCTCTTTGCTGCCGGCAATAATGCCATAGGTCACCAGACGCAGATACCAGTCGTAATCTCGCAAACATTGGTTGTAGCGCTTGTCACCGTAGGCATTGCCACCGGGTTGCACGTACTCGGGCCGCTTGGCGAATAGCTGCTTCTGGGCCTGGTCAATGATGCGCTTTTTGTTTTCTGCTAACACCTGAGCGATTTGCAAGCGCCTCTCGCCGGTGGTCATGTAATTCCTGATGGCTTCCAGTTCGCTAACTGAGAGGTAACGCAGCTGGTCATCCGCGGTCTCGATGATCTGGTTGATCACGCTCACGGTAGGGATTCTCCTGTTTTCTAACTTGCTTTCAATTCGGTTCATCAATTCGCAACCCATCCCCCCAGCCCAAGGTCGGCCCAAGAGATGAGCAGGTAGCTCGGCAAGCCAGCGCCGCCGGCTGCTCCCAGTTTAGGATAGGGCAAACCTTCCCTCAAGCACTTTGGCGTGACTCCATCTCGAGACTGGCCCTAGATCCGGCCTCGCAGCCATTGGGCCATCTCATTGCGGCGTGGGGCAGCCTCCAGACACACCTCTTCGGTAATCCGCCCCTCTTGGTAAAGCCTAAACAGGGATTGATTCATCGTACACATGCCCTCATAGGAGCCATCGGCGATCAGCTCCTCAATTTCATCCACCGCCCCCCGCTTGATGTAGTCCCGAATGGCATCGGTGTTGCGCATGATCTCGTGGGCCGCAGCTCGCTTGCCATCGGTGGTGCGCACTAAGGTTTGAGCGATGATCGCCACCAGGGTTTCTGCCAGTTGCAGGCGCATCGGCTCCTGTTCCTCCGGCTTGTAAATCCCCAGCAGACGCTCGATGGTGCGGACGGCGCTGTTGGTGTGCAGGGTTCCAAAGACCAAGTGGCCCGTCTGGCCGGCCTTCAGGGCAATATCCACTGTCTCTCGATCCCGCATCTCCCCAATCAGGATGATGTCCGGATCTTCCCGCAGAGAGGCTTTCAGGGCATTGGCAAATTCCAGGGTGTGGATCCCGACCTCCCGCTGCCGCACCATCGATTTCTTGCTCTGGTGGACGAACTCGATGGGATCCTCAATGGAAATGATGTGTTTGGGAAAGTTGGAATTGATGTAGTCCACCATCGCCGCCAAGGTCGTGGACTTACCGGATCCGGTGGGGCCGGTCACCAAAACCAAGCCTTTGTGCTCTTCGGCAATGCGCTTTAGCACTTCCGGCGCCCGCAACTGCTCCAGCGTCAAAATTTTCAACGGGATCAGACGCATCACCATAGCCGGGCCAAGAAGGGAAACAAAGCAGTTGACCCGACAACGCACCAAACCCTCGTACTGGATGGCAGTATCCAGTTCCAAACATTCCTCAAACTGGCGAATTTGGCTCTCCGGCAGGCTTTCCCGCAGCCAGCCATAGAACATCTCGGTGGTGGTGACCGGGTAGTTGGTCAAAAGCATTTGCCCCCGATCCCGAAAGCGAGGCACTTCCCCCACCCCCAAATGAATATCGGAGTAGCCTTTGTCATAGGCTTCCTGCACCAGTTGGCGCAGGGTCAGGCCCGCAGGAGTAGCTGGAGCCACCGGGATCCGACCGGCAGCCGTTGGGCGAGCTGGTGGCGCAAAAGGCGGAGCGGCAGGATTGGGGCTGGGCGGCGACACTGGAGGCCGAGCAGCAGCAGCCGGAGCCGGAGTGGGCGGGGGCATTCGAGGGGGAGCGACAGGATCGGGCACAGGCACAGGCACCTGAGGGGGAGCGACAGCCACACCAGGCGGAAGGGGCCGACCCAGAATGGGGTTGGGGGGGCTTTTGGCGTTGACAGGCCGGGATCCCATCCCTTGGGAAGCTGAACCCAGCACCGGATCCAGTTGCGTTGGGGGCTCCACCGGGGGCGTTTGAGCAGCCGGACGAGGCGGACGCTGCATGACCGGCGGAGCCGGGGGCTGCCAATTGGAGTCCAAATCGGTGGGAAACTGGTTTTCGGGGCTGACCTCGCTCATGACAAGCCTCGCTTCTGGCAGGGTTTGAGTCAATCTTAGGCTAGTATTCCCAGCCTGAGCAGAGGCTTAACCCACTCACCGGCAAAGCTCCGGGAAGCTCCCTAAAAATTGGACGGATGGCGAATGAGACTCAAAAACTCCTCACGGGTACGGGGATCCTCCTGAAACACCCCCACCATCGAGCTGGTGACCGTCCAGGAGCCGGCCTTTTGTACCCCCCGCATCACCATGCACATGTGGGTAGCCTCGATAACCACCCCCACCCCGTAGGGATCCAGCACCTCCATCAAGGCCTCAGCAATTTGCCGTGTCAGGCGTTCCTGAACCTGCAGGCGGCGGGAGTACATCTCGACGATACGGGCAATTTTGCTTAGGCCCACCACCTTTTGCCTGGGGATGTAGGCCACATGGGCTTTGCCGATAAAGGGCAGCAGATGGTGCTCGCACAGGCTAAACAGAGACACATCCCGCAACAGCACCATCTCGTCATGGCCCTCATCAAAGATGGCACTGTTCAGTAGCTCCTCCAAAGACTGCCGATACCCACTGGTCAAAAACTTCAAAGCCGCAACCACTCGTTCCGGGGTTTTTCGCAGCCCCTCCCGTTGGGGATCCTCCCCGATCCCCCGCAGCAGCGTCTCCACCGCCGCCACCATAGCCGGATCTGAGACATCCGAGCTACCCAATTCTTCTTCCGCAAAAGTGGCTCGATCTCGAATCACCCGAGACTTGAAATGGGCTTTGTCATCCATTCGAGATTGCGAGCCAGATCCGGGTTTCGCAAGGGTCATAGCAGGATATTCCTTGGTTAACGAAAGGCTAAGAGAACTCGGTGCATGCAACTCAGCTCAGGTGGCATCCAGTCAAAGGCTGCGATAGCCAAAACCCTCCCAAGTCACGGGCAACCCCAAACCAGCCAGGTCTAAAAGGCTCCCACCGCAGGCATGAAGGTGAGATCTTCCACCACCGCACCTGTGGGCAACCGAACAATGTAGGTAATCAAATCGGCTACCCATTCCGGCGAGAGCATTTTGGAACGGTCGAAGTTGACCCCTACCGTGCCCGTATCCCAGAGGGACGTGTCCACGGCACCAGGGCACAGGCTGGTGACCCGAATGCCATGCTGTCGCTCCTCTTCGGCCAAAGCTTGAGAAAAGCCCATTAGGCCGAACTTGCTGGCACAGTAAGCTCCCCAGTTGGGAAAAGCTCGCTTGCCCGCAATCGAGATGACGTTGACAATCGTGCCGAAGCGCTGCCGGCGCATTCCGGGAAGTACGGCTTGGGCGCACAGAAAAGCTGCCGTCAAGTTCAAGTCGATCACTCGCTGCCAATCCGACAAAGGTAAGGTGGCCAAAGGGCCAACGTGGGCCATGCCCGCATTATTGACCAAGACATCGCAGACGCCAAATCGATCCAGGAGAGCCTGCAACTGCTGGGGCAGAGCTGCTAAGTCGGCCAAGTCCATGGGAAAAACCGCTGCCTTGCCGCCCTGGGCTTGGATTTGGGCTTGCACCGCCAGCAGATCAGGTTGGGAACGGGCCACCAGAGCTACTGCTATCCCTTGTCGGGCTAGGGCTAGGGCTACAGCTCTGCCGATCCCTCGACTGGCCCCTGTAATCAGAGCACGTTCGGGAAACTTTGTCTCAAAACTCATTTACAACAAGCCTCTGGCGTGCGCCACACAAGCAAGCGCCGCCCAGGCCTGAGAAACTTCGCTAACTAAGTTTAACACTGATTTTCCGCTGCTTCGCTTGGAATCAGGGCGAGGCGTAGAAACCTTATTCTGTCCTGCTCAAGATCTGGCTGCTGGCTGTTGGATCTCGATCCGGTTGGACGGGATCCGGGGACATGGTAGTGTGGTAAAAATAGTGAAAATCTTTTGCAACAAAAACCGTCATGGCTGAGTTCTTGTTTTCTCCAAGTCCCACTGCCGCGCGGGAGGATCCCTCCTACATCCTTCAGCTTGAGGGCATCAGCAAGGGGTTTCCCGGCCAGCGGCAGTTGGTTTTGCGGGAAGTCGAGTTTCGCCTGCCCCAAGGAGACATCCTCAGCATTGTGGGCCCATCAGGTTGTGGGAAAACCACCTTATTGCGCACCATTGCCGGATTTGAGCAGCCGGATAGCGGGCGGATCCTGCTGGGGGGGCAGGTTGTGGCTGGGGAGGGGCAGTGGATCCCACCGGAGCGACGGGGAGTGGGGCTGGTGTTTCAGGATTTTGCCCTGTTTCCCCACTTGAACGTGTTGGCCAATGTGATGTTTGGCCTCCGACCCACTACCCCGTTTGCGTCGGCGGCAGGGGGTGGCAATCGCTCCCCCTCAACTGAGTTGCGAGCTGAGTTGCGAGGCGCTGCCCAACAGGCGCGGGAACGCGCTTACGAGGTGTTGCGGTTGGTGGGCCTGGAAGACTACACCCATCGTTATCCCCACGAGCTTTCGGGCGGGCAGCAGCAGCGGGTGGCTTTGGCGCGGGCTTTGGCCCCCAGGCCTAGCTTGATCCTGTTGGATGAGCCGCTGAGCAATTTGGATGTGCAGGTGCGCTACTACCTGCGGGAAGAAATCCGCAAAATCCTCAAGCAAACCCAGACCTCGGCCATTTTTGTCACCCACGACCAAGAGGAGGCTCTCTGCCTCTCCGACTGGGTGGCGGTGATGCGGGAAGGCCGTATTGAGCAATGGGGATCCCCGGAGGAGGTTTACCGGGAGCCGGCTACTCGCTTCGTGGCAGAGTTTATTACCCAGGCCAACTTTCTGCGCTGTGAGCGGCGGGAGTTTGGTTGGCAGGCTGAAGAGCTGCTGCACATCCCATTCCAGGCTTTGAGGGATCAGCCCGACCCCAGCTTGCGCTGCGCAGAGTTGATGGTTCGACAGGAGGAGTTGCATTTGCATCCTGATCCTCAGGGCGGCATTGTCATTCGGGATCGACAGTTTTTGGGGCGAGAGTACCGCTATTCCCTGATCACAGCAGCCGGCAAAGAATTGCACGCCCTAGCCCGGGAAGCCCTGCCTGTGGGCGCGCGGGTTCACATTGCTGTTGGGCAAGGTCGGCTGTTCCCCCTCGCTGAGGGGTCCTCCGTGGCTGAAAAAGAGCCAAATCGCGCAAAAAGTAAAAGTGTTGCCTGAGTCGGGGTTCTTTTGCACACCTTTAGCAACCCATCTTCCCCGCGACACGAAAGCCTTCGCCCCAGATAGGGCTTAGACTGGCAAGACGGTGGTCCAGGCTGGTAGCTCCCTCTGGAGGGACAAACTGGGTAGGCTGTTGGTGGAGCATGCCTCTAACCCCCAAAACCCTGAACTTTGCTGAATTTACTGAGCTTTAGGCGGTTTGGCAAAAGTCATTGAGAGGGATATAGTAGACCAAGTTTCCCCCTGATCCTTGAGTCCACCGCAACGGTTGCCGGGAAGTGAAGGGGGAAAGCGCTCGGGGGGTATTCCTCAGGGCTTTGCGGGATACCGCCTTCCTGTTTGGACTCCGTCCCGCTGACGCGAACAGAGATAGGCAGGATGCGATCGCTTCTTTCCTGAACCATGTTCAGGAGAGTTCAGCGTGAATGTATCAGGATTCAGTGCCAAGCTATGCAGGGATCCCGCATCGTGGCAGGCCCATCGGAGAACCGGATCGCCTTGGCGGAGTTCCGGGTGGGCGTGGATGCGGTCATTTTCTCCATCGACACTGAGCAGAATCGCCTCCTGGTGCTGCTGGTGCGGCGGCGGGAGGATCCCTTCCGCGGTTGCTGGGCCCTGCCAGGAACACTGGTGCGGCGCTCAGAATCCCTAGAAGCAGCGGCCTACCGCATCTTGGCGGAGAAAATTCGTGTTAAAAACCTCTATCTGGAGCAGCTCTACACCTTCGGGGGGCCGGAGCGGGATCCCCGCGAGGCCGAGGATGGCTATGGAGTGCGCTACCTGTCGGTCAGCTACTTTGCCCTGGTGCGGTTCCAGGATGCTGAATTGCTGGCAGACGGAGTGGAGGGCATTGCCTGGTATCCCGCCGACCAAATTCCCCCCTTGGCCTTTGACCACGAAGAGATTTGCCGCTATGCCCGCCGTCGCCTCTGCGCCAAGTTGGAGTACAGCCCGATTGCCTTTGACATTTTGCCCGCCACCTTCACGCTAGGGGAGGTCTATCAGCTCTACGGCACCGTTTTGGGCGAGGGGTTCTCCGACTACTCCAATTTTCGCGCCCGCCTACTGAAACTGGGTATCTTGCAAGATACCGGCCAGAAAAGTTCCCAAGGAACAGGCAGACCGGCAACCCTCTACCGTTTTGATGCGGCTGCTTTCGAGAAAATCCGTCATAAGCCGATGGTGTTTGTCTGAAGGCCGTCTGAGGGATCCCGGCTCGCCAAGGCCAAGCTGGCCAGATCGGTTGGTATAGATTGGCTTTTATTCAAAGGGAGTTCCATACATGACCACCTAGACAAAGGTTTATGCCTTGATCATGGTCATTTCAAGTTAGGCTGAGACACTTCCCAACTACTCCGCGTCGCTTCCACAACTATCCTCAACCCCTCTTCCAATGGAACAGTTTCATTCCTCGTTAAAATGACTACAGTCGTTTCAGGTTAGGGTGAGACGCCTAGGCTACTGAGAAAAGCTTTCTAGCCCTTTGCATTATTGCTCCGCAACGCTATTGCTCCGCAACGCTGACGCGAAGACGCGACCAAGGTTTTAGGTGTGGGTGCAGTGTCCTAGTTTGAATCAAAGTGACCATATAGGATAGGAGCAGCCTGGTCATGACGCACTCAACTATCCCGGGAACCTTGCCAAGACAAATCTTTTGATGGATGCCGTAGAAGCCTGCTTCAGCACGGCTCAGATGCTTTCGGTGCCGTCCCCAAACTGCCTAGCGCTGCGGTTGGCTGAGCGAAGGTCTCAGGCCGGGATCCCAAGGGACAGTTCCTTTGGCGAACGCTCCGTGTAGTAGCAATGGAACAGGCTGAGGTCACCAGCAGCCTGGGGGCTGTGCTAAGATCAGAGACCGTGACAGGTGTTGTTTCAGGAGTTATCCAGGCATGTCTGCAGCAATAGATATCGCTGATGCCACCTTTGAGGCAGAGGTGCTGCGCAGCGATATTCCAGTTCTGGTTGATTTTTGGGCACCTTGGTGTGGCCCCTGTCGGATGGTGGCTCCTGTGGTTCAGGAGATAGCTGAGCAGTATGTTGGCAAAGTTAAGGTTGTAAAAATCAACACCGACGAGAACCCTCAAACTGCCAGCCAGTACGGTATTCGCAGCATTCCCACCCTGATGTTGTTCAAGGGCGGCCAGAAAGTGGATGTGGTGGTCGGCGCCGTACCCAAGGCAACTCTAACCACGATTTTGGAAAAGCACTTCGACACACCTGCCGAAGCCTGAGGGCTATGCCTTGGGTGTTTCAGAATGTAACTTTTGGGTTCTGGATTAGAACCCGGCTGCCATTTTGTGCCGAGAACTGATTAAAGTAATTCCAGAGAACTTTAGGATCCCAGCTTGACCGATTCTGTTTCTTCCCTTCTGCGAGAGGTTTTTTCCAACGCTGAGACCCGCCTAAAGCAGTTGGAGCATCACCCCAACCGGACGGCCTGGCTGCGTATTTTGCAGTCGCTGCAGCGCATGGGATCCCTGGAGCTGAGCCGTTTAGATGCCAAGATCTTGGCGGCTACTCTTGAGGATCTGGAGCAGGGGTTTGCCGCCTTCCAAAACTATGCCCACCAACGCAAGATCACCGTTTTCGGGTCGGCACGACTGGGGCCAGAAAGTCCCGAATATCGCCAGGCCCAGTTGTTCGCCTACTGCATCAGTCAACGGGGATTCATGGTGATGACGGGGGGCGGCGGCGGCATTATGGAAGCCGGCAACCGAGGGGCAGGGCTGGAAAACTCTTTTGGGCTCAATATCCAGCTTCCCTTTGAGCAAATGGCCAATCCCGTTATTGCTGCCAGCGATCGGGTCATCAACTTCAAGTATTTCTTTTCGCGCAAGCTCTTTTTTGTTAAAGAAACCGACGCGCTGGTGCTTTTTCCCGGCGGTTTCGGCACTCAGGATGAAGCCTTTGAATGCCTAACCCTGATGCAAACCGGCAAAACCAAGCTCATGCCCTTGGTGCTGGTGGACAGAACAGGTGGCTGCTACTGGAAAGAATGGGACGAATACGTGCGGGAGCACCTGCTTGGTCGCGGCTTGATCAGCCCAGAAGATCTCTTCCTCTACACCCTAACCGACGACGTGGAAGATGCCTGTCAGCAGATTGTCGATTTTTATCGCGTCTTTCACAGCAATCGCTACGTGCGAGAGCTCCTGGTTTTGCGCTTGAACACCAAACTTTCACCGGAAGCCCTAGAGATTTTAAACGAAGAGTTTGCCGACATTCTCGATTCGGGCCGGATCGAGCAAACTGGGGCTTTGCCGGAGGAAGCCGAGGAAGATATTGCCCATCTGCCACGGCTGGTGATGCACTTCAACCAGCGCAACTTCGGACGGCTGTGGCAAATGGTGCGCCGGATCAACAAGCTTCACCCGGAACAGCCGGATCCTCTGCAAATGCGCCCTGAACAAAAGTAGATGTATCAGCGCTCTCAGAACCATCCAAGAACCAGCAGCCAATTGTTTTGGTGGTGCTCCCAATGGGCCGGTTGTTTGTCAAAATCTGCGGCATCACCCGTCAGGATCAGGCGGAGGCCATCGCCGCGCTGGGGGTGAGTGCCCTTGGGTTCATCGCGGTGCCCAATACACCCCGCTATTTGCCCCTCTCGGAAATGGCTCGTTGGGTGGGATCCCTGCCCGACCACGTGGAAAAAGTAGGGGTCTTTCTGGATCAGGATCCCCGCGCCATCGCCGCCTGGGTGGAAACGGTGGGCCTCACGGCTGTCCAGTTGCATGGCCAAGAATCCCCGCAGGATTGTCAGCAATTGGGGAAATGGCTTCCCGGGATCCGCCGCATCAAAGCCCTGCGCATTCGCCAGCCGGCGGATCTGGAAGTAGCCCATCTCTACCGAGACTGTGTGGAGATGCTGCTTTTGGATGCTTATCACCCCCAACAGGCGGGTGGAACGGGGCGAACTCTGAATTGGTCAGAACTTGCCCACCGCTCCCTGCCCTTGCCTTGGCTACTGGCTGGTGGGCTGAACCCGGACAATGTTCTGCAGGCACTCAGCCACCTTCAGCCAAGCGGCATCGACCTCTCCAGTGGTGTGGAACGTCGGCCAGGCGATAAAGACATCGACAAAGTCCGGCACCTGCTGCAGCAGCTTGGCTCCCAAGGGTGGGAGATTGCTCCTACTCTGCCGCCGATAACGCCAAGCGCAACGGGATGATCATTTGGCTGGGTTCCTACTGCAGCGACTGAATATCCAACCCCGGCTCGAACATCAGCTCTTTCACTTCCCCAAATCGGCCCATCACTCCAAGCTCCCGGTCGTTAAAGGTCACCAACACACCGCCCGCATTGCCGGTACGCAACACGATTGACTGCTCCGCTTCCCAATTCAACTCGGCCCCTGGCTGTAAGGTGGCCTCAAAAACCGTTTGCCCATCGGCGATGACCCGCAACCAGGAAGGGCGCTCCACAACGCGAATATCCAGACGCACCGGCTTGCGCCCCGCCCCCCCTGAGTGAGCTTCCAAGACCTCGGGGAAGACGCCCTGAATGCGCGTCCATTGGTCGAGGGTGGGAAACAGTTGGCGGGCCGTGGGCTGAGCTGCCGACAGAGTGGGATCCGGGGAGTTGGCAGCAGGCGGTTGCTGGCCGGATCCCTCCCGACTGACCGTTGACAGGCTCACCAGCCAACGCCCAAAGGGATTGCCTGTGCCTTCCAAAAGAGCCGACAATCCCCCCACCGTCAGCACAATCAGCACCACATAAGCAGCCCAAAGGTGGAGAGGACGCAGGGCAAAGGTAGGTTGCTGGCCGACAACGGCAAGAGGAGCTGGCGCGTGGGGCGTTTTGGCCGATAAAAGCGGAGAAGCACGCCGGGAGAGGGTTTCGCCATCCAACCCCAAATAGTCGGCATAGCGCTTGAGAAACCCTTGCACATACACCGGCTCCGGTAACCGGCTCAAGTCAGCTTCCTCCAGCGCCTGCAGATATTGGCAGCGAATGAAGGTATCGTTAGCTACTTCTGTCAACGTCAGTCCCCGTGCCTCCCGTGTTTGCCGCAACAGGGATCCCAGGGCTTCTAAAGAGTGTGCTGGCTCTTGCATCATTTGGCCACCTGCGGAAGAAAGGAGGCTACTGTGAGAGTTTGCACTCAGTTAGAGGCTCTGACGAGCTAATCGCGTGAGCGGGCCGGAGGCCTTAGAGGGCGCTTCCCGATCGCGTAAGCGGGACGGAGTCCTTGCGAGGATGAGCTGCTGTGCCCGGTGAGAGGGGCCAGCAAAGCTTGGAGCTCATGGGGATCCAACTGGCGGAACTGGCCTGCTTTCAGGTTGCCCAAGCCCAGTGGGCCAATGGCTTCCCGATGTAAGCTGAGCACCGGATGCCCAAGACGCTCCGCCACCCGCCGAATTTGCCGGTTGCGTCCCTCAAACAACACCACCCTCAGCCAGGAGCAATTGGGATGCTCCCTTTGCCGGAAATCCGGGGCAGGACAAAACTCCACCTCCGCCGGCAGAGTGGTGTACCCCTCTAAGTCTACTCCGTCTCGCCAATGTTGCAGAGTGGCCTGACTCGGATGCCCTTGTACCTGTACCCGGTAGGTTTTGGGCAGATGATAGCGCGGATGGGTCAGCTTCAAGGTCAAGTCGCCATCATTGGTGAGCAGCAAAGCGCCACTGCTGTCCGCATCCAGCCGGCCCACCGGGTAGAGGCGGGTTTGCCGTTTCCAAGATGGGGGGAGCAGATCCAGCACCGTCTTGCGTCCCCAAGGATCTGCACAGGTTGACAAAACCCCCACTGGCTTGTGCAGGAGCAAAACATAGCGCGCCGGATCCTTGGCCAAAGGGATCACTTGCCCATTCACCTCGATGCAATCCCGCTCTGGGTCGGCTTTGGAGCCCAGCTCAGTGACCACCTTCCCATTGACCCGAACGCGCCCGGCCAGGATCCAGGCTTCCACCTGGCGACGCGAGGCCAATCCCTGCTGAGCCAAGAGCTTCTGTAGCCGTTGGGGTTCTGCCATAGGGATTTGAACAGCAAAAGCAGCAACCGAAGCTGAGGGTACTAGGCGGCAGAGCCTGGGGCCTCCGGCCCGCTTACGTGAACGGGGTTGGAGAGCCGGTCGGACAAATCAGCAGAATTGGAGGGCAACAGCAGCATCTCCGAGTAAACTACCCGACTCCGACCGCTAAAGCGGTACGGAGCGGGCTTTCAGTAGCCCTGAGCCTGCTCTGCTCTACCAGAGAACAAAACAGGCCCGA
>NZ_JBSRZW010000025.1:0-49406 GCF_054058015.1 Thermostichus sp. MS-CIW-30 | reverse complement strand
ACATGGCCGACACTGCGTTTTTAAAGGGCGTCGGCTACGGTCGGCGCTATCCTTCCCCGCCCTGAAGGACGGGGCTTGCCGCGCCTTTTGGTCAAGTTTCTGAAGCCTACACCAGCAAGACCTATAGTTGGAGTGCCGAGAAGGCTCAGAGGGCATTCGTATGCACCGAGACCTGAATGGCGCATGGGGGATTTTCCTGCATGCTTAGGTAGAACTGCCCTGTTCCGGCAATCTGCATTGGTGAAAGATGCTAGCTTTTTTAGCATCCAGTAGCCCAAAAAGTGCGGACTATGGTCAAGCGTGTGCGGTTGGATCCCATTGCCCAAGTGTCTGAAATCGCCACCAACAGCAATTTGCTCTCGGTGCTGCTGCAAGAAGAGCTGAATGTGTTGAAAGAGTGCGGTGGGCGCGGCCTCTGCGCCACCTGTCATGTGTACGTTAAGGAGGGGATGGAGTCTTTATCCCCGATGAGCAAGCGGGAGCAGCGCACCCTGGAGGTGATCACCACCTGCAAGCCTAACTCTCGCTTGGCCTGCCAAGCGCGGGTGCTGGGGGAAGGGGTGGTGGTGGAATTGCCTGCCGGGATGTACATCCATGCTTTTCAGGATATCGAGGCGTTGATCGGTCGGCGAGCGGAGCAGCCACTTTTGCACCCTGTAACCGGCGCGGTTTTGGTGCAGGAGGGCAAGCTGATCACCCGCTCGGTGCTGGAATCGGTGAGAGGGCTGGATCTGGATATCCAAGAAGCACTGGCTCGGAGCAGCCAGGAGTTTTGAGATTTTGATCCCATCTTTTGAGCCAGTTTGGGCCCCTTTTTGAGGCCACTTGGCCACCCCGTATATAAACAAAGCATTCTCAGGTGAGTATTCCTATGCCCCCTGTGTTTCTTGGGATCGATCTGGGCACTTCTGGGATGCGGGTGGTGGCCCTCTCAGAGCAGGGGGAGGTGGTGGCCAAAAGCGAGCGCCAGTGGGATCCCCCAGAGACCAATCCGGGCCGCTGGTTGCGAACCCTGAAAGCCCTTTTGGGACAACTGACCGCGCAACTGGGGGAGCAGTATTCCATTGCAGCTCTGAGTGCTTGCAGCACTTCCGGCACCATTCTGCCGGTGGATGGTCGAGGCATGCCGTTGGAACAGGCGTGGCTGTATTCCGACCCGCGGGGCCAGGCTCAGGCCAAGCAATTGGGGATCCCTGCCAGTTGGGGTCTCAGCCGTTGGCTGTGGTGGGCGGAAGCCTATCCTGATCAGTATCGAGACAGCTACTTGGCCCATCCGGCGGACTTTTTGCTGAGCCAACTGGGGGGGCGCAGGCAGGTGACCGATCACACCCATGCCCTCAAGAGCGGTTTCGACCTGGAGGCCTACACCTGGCCTCAGGAGTGGTTGGCGCGGCAGGGCCTAAACCCCAAGCATTTCCCCGAGGTGGTACCGCCGGGAACGGTTTTAGGAACGGTGCGAGCAGACTGGGGGTTGGGGCCGGAAGTGCTGATCGCGGCAGGGATCACCGATGGCTGTGCCGGGCAACTGGCGGCAGGGGCTATTCGCTTGGGGCAGGTTTCCACCAGCTTGGGCACAACCCTTATTTTTAAGGCCAACAGTCCGGATCCCATACAAACCCCAAGCATCTATTCCCATTTGCACCCGGACAGTGCTCCGCACCGCTGTCACGAACGAATGGTTTGGTGGCCGGGGGCCGCCTCTTTTTGTGGAGGCGGAGTTTTGCCTCATTACTTCCCCGACGGCAACCTGCAAATGCTGGATCAGCAAGCTCAGGCTTATCTGCCCACCGGGCTGGTCAGCTATCCCCTTTGTCAGCCGGGAGAGCGTTTTCCCATTGTCGATCCCCAGTTTGCCGGGTTCTTGCCGGAGGCAGAAGAGGGATCCCCCCGTTTTTACGCTGCTTTGTTGGAGGGGGTAGCGATGGTGGAGCGGCTGGGGCTGGAAACGTTGGCCGCTCAAGGGATCCCAGTGCCAGAGCAGAGCCCGATTTTCACCACCGGTGGAGGCAGCAAAAGCCCTCTCTGGTTGCGCCTACGCGCCAGCATCCTTGCTCGTCCCTTGGCTGTGGTGAAACACCCGGAGCCGGCTGTGGGGGCAGCCATCTTGGCCGCTTCTGCCTATTGGTGCTGCTCTGTCCAACAGGCTGCCGATCGATTGGTACAGGTAGAACGCTATGTTCAACCGGATCCAGAGTGGGTGAAGTCTTACGCAGAGATCTACTCGGTCTTTCACAGCCGCCTGAGCAACCTGCTTTGACATGTTCCCTGCTCTACTGGCTTGCTTCCCCGTAGCGGTAGGGTGAGGATTCTTGTTACTGGTTCCACAACAGCCCTTGCCGCAAAGGATCCCGTCCCGCTTTCGCCAGTAGGTTTCCCCTCTAAAACAGCGATGATGGTTTCCCAGTTGTTCAGGCTACAGACTTATGACTATGTAAGTATTAAGCGGTCACGGGATACAGCTGCCTACCTACGTTTTTTGAGCTTCGTGAATGCTCAGCCGTGGAAACGAGATTCTTTTTAAACGGAAATGAAATATTTTCGTTGCATTGCTTCCTAACTTTCCTTCTCTCCTAACTAAAGAGAAGCTAGGGGTGAGGGTCGGCAGCGAGGTGTCTCAATCTTGTTTGAAGCGACTGTAAAAGCATTCTGACATCGAAAAGCAGGGATCCCCGCTTGGGGATCCCCGATTGGTATGGCCGGAGCCGCAAGCCAAGCTAGGGCTGCCGCTGGAAGCTCTTGACTTCTAAAACCGGCCCTACCTGAGCCACCGTCACCATGTCTTCTCTGATCTGTCCCTGGATGGTGACCTCTAGTCCCTCTTGCAAGAGCTCTTTGGGGGCACGGAAAAGGGCATAGTGCTCGCCGGAAGGCAGCGTCAGCACCCACACTCCCCCTTCGATATCCAGGAACTGGATGGTACCGCTGTACTCTTGCATCACTGCCTCAGCGCCAGCCCGGTTGCCGTGGATTGAGATTCCGTAGCCGCTTGCGCTCCCAAGTAGGCCAGGCCCAGGCAGAGCAAGCCATTGAAGAGCAAGAAGGAGCGACCCAACCAAGCAGAGGATCCAAGCCATAGCACCCCCTCATAAAACAGGGATCCGGACAAGAGCAGATGCGAGGCCATGCCAATGCACAAGCCAATCACCGCCCAGCGCCAGCGCCGATGGCCCAGGAGCAGCAACATCAACAGGCCTGGGATCAACACGCTGGCAAATAGGGGGTTCAAGGCATTGGTCTGGGCAAAGGCGGTGCCCAACTCCGGCAGGGAGCTACCCGCCAATTGGAAGGGCCAACGGGGGCCACCGACAATCGCCAACCCCTGCAAGGGGAAAAGACCGGCACTGCCCAAAAGCATCCCAGCCAGCAAAGGCACCGTCTGCAGCAGCCGCTTGGGAGCCAGCCACCAGCGGATCAGCACCAGGATAATGTAGCCGCCCACCACCATCAGCAGCTTCGGCACCAGAGCAATCGGGCCACCATCGAACCAGAAGCGTGGGTTGAGGTAGCCATTGTTGTTCAGGTACTGCAGGAAGTCCTTCAACCAGAGCACCAAGGGGTTTTCCTCCTGTTGTCCTGTGGCCCTGGCCAGCGCCTTGGCCGCATCCAAACGACCAGCCCCGTAGAAGTTCTGTTTGTCGCCGGGCACTGGGGTAGCCGACATTTTCAGCACTTCCTCCACCTTGTCCGGGTCTTTGATGCCCTGAGCCTGGATCAGAGCTGCCACACCGGCTACGTGGGGAGTGGCCATGCTGGTGCCTTGGAAGTAGGCAAAGACCGGCTCGTTGGGGTTACGACGATTGATGGTTTGCTGCAGAATGCCGTACTCGGGGTGATCAGGCGTTTTGGCTCCGCCGGGAGCAGAGATGTCCACCCCCACCCCATAGTTGGAGTAGGGGGCTTTCTCCCCGTTGGGCCCCGTGGCCGAGACAGCGATCACATGCGGGTAGCGGGCCGGGTAGCTCACCTGGTTGGAGTTTTCGTTGCCAGCGGCTGCGATCACCGTCACCCCCTTACTGTGGGCATAGGCCACCGCCTCCTCCATCAGTTGGGCAGAAGCGCGGCTACCCAGGCTGAGGTTGATGATCGTAGCCCCGTGGTCGGCAGCATAGCGGATCCCTTCCACCACATCCGACAGGGATCCAAAGCCATTGGCATCCAACACCCGTACCGGCATGATCTTGGCCTTGAAGGCAATGCCGGCTACACCCAAGACATTGTTGGTGGATTGGGCGATGGTTCCCGCCACATGGGTGCCGTGGCCGTTGAGGTCTTCCGGATCCTCATCGTCATCCACAAAGTCGTAGCCCTTCACAAATTGGGTTTGGGCTAGATCCGGCACTCGTGTTACTCCCGTGTCCACCACGGCTACCGTCACCCCTTCCCCTTGGGAGATGTCCCAGGCTTCCGGCATGCGGATGGCCCTGAGGTTCCATTGCTGGGGATAGAGGCGGTCGTTGGGCACGAAAGCCGCCTGGAATTGATAGTTGGGGTGAGCATACTCGATCAATGCTTCGTTGGTGAGCCGCTTAACCAGCCGCCGCGTGGATCCCAGGTGGTCGGCATCCACGTCAAACAGATAGATCGCTTCCTGGCGGGCAAAAGCGCTGTCGCTGCTGGGGCGGAGCGTCAAGTGATACTCTTTAGCGATAGCAGCAATCTGACTGGGGGTGGCCGTGTTTACAAAATTGACCACGATGCTGTCGTAGGGGGCGGATCCCTTGCCGCAAGCCGTCAACAGCAAGGCCATCAAGCCGGCGCAGCAAAGACCCAACCAGCGTCTGAATTTCATAATTCACGCCCTCGGGATCCAAAATTGTTGCAACCAGTATGCCCTCTGGATTGACAATTGACGAGATGAGATCCGGCATGGGGGCAAAATTGCCAAAAGGTGCAATCTTCGCCGCGCAAGAAGGGATCCCAGCCCTGCCGAGAAAGTGCTATGACAAGATGAGCGTAAATTGCCGCTTGGAGGGGGGAATCAGGATCGATGGATAGAGTCTTGCAGCTCATGATCCAGGGTTGGTATTACTCCATCCCCCTGTTGACGTTCTCGGTCTTCTCGGTGGCCTGTTGCATTGAGCGGGTGCTGTTTTGGTGGAAGATCACCCATCGGCAGGAGGAGGTGGTGCAGCAAGCCCTGAGCCAGTACCGCCGCAACCCGCGCGCTGCCCAGTATTTGCTGGAGCAAAATGCCGATCTGCCGATTGCCCGCATCTTTTTGGCCGGGTTGGAGCTGAACGAGGCCAGCCCGGAAGATTTTAAGTTGGCCCTGGAAACCGCCTTGGCGGCAGAGGTGCCTCTGCTGAAGCGCTTCAACACTGTCTTCGACACCGTAATCACCGTTGCCCCCTTCTTGGGCTTGTTGGGCACCGTCACCGGCATCATCCAGATCCTCAGCTCCATTCAACTGGGGGATATCGGCGGCACCGATACCCAGGGGGTAGGTCGGGGGATCGCCGAAGCCTTGTACTCGACGGCCTTTGGACTGATTGTGGCTATTCCCACCCTGTTGATTTCCAACGTCTTCCGCTCTTTGTACCTGCGGCAACTCTCTAAAATCCAAGAGTACGGCGGCATGCTGGAGCTGCTGCATCGGCAGCGGCAAGAGATGCAGGCTCAACAGCTTTCCCAGTATTCCTACACCCAATCTAGCCCCAGTGGCAGCTCCACCCTTCCCCCCTACTCCTCGCTTGAGCCCTCCTAACCTATGCGCATCCCCGAAGAGAACTTCCGAGCTGGCGAGATCAACATCGTGCCCCTGATCGATGTCATCTTCTCGATCCTGGTGTTTTTCGTGATTGCCAGCCTGGTGCTCACCCGCTCCGAGGCTCTGGATGTCAACCTGCCGGATGCCACTACAGCTGAAGTTCGTCTGCAGCCGGATGTAACGGTGAGCCTGACGGCGGAAGGACAGATTGCCGTCAATCAGGAGAAAATTGCCGATATTTCTGCCCTGATCCCGGCAGTGGAACGCATCCTGGCCGAGAAGCCGGCTGAAGGGCGGCGCTTGGTGGTGATCAACGCTGATTTGGCCCTCTCCCACGGCAAGGTGGTGGAGGTGATGGATACTCTGCAGCGGGTGCCCAATGTCAGCCTGGCAATTGCCGCCCGCCGCCCCAGCAGTAATCGGTAGCCAGCTTAGGATTTGGGCCAGTTTTGTCAAATATAGTCATTTCAGGTTAGGGTGAGACGCCTAGGCTACTGGTCGCGCCAGCGGGACGGAGTCCTTGAAAAACCTTCTGGCCCTCTGCATTATCGCTCCGCAACGCTATTGCTCTGCAACGCCGACGCGACCAACGTTTGGGGTGTGGGTGCAGTGTCCTGGTTTAAATCGAAATGACCATAGACCCAGTTTTCCGGTAAGCTCATTTGCTAACCCGCTCTCTAGCCTGGGGGTGAGGGGTCATCCTGCGCCCAGCACCTGAATCAGGAGTGCCTTTTGCACATGTAGGCGATTTTCCGCCTGATCCCACACGCGGGACTGGGATCCCTCCAGTACTTCAGTGGTGATTTCCTCTTCCCGGTGGGCCGGCAGGCAGTGCAGCACAATGGCTTGCGGATCTGCCTGTTGCATCAGCTCGGCATTGACCTGGTAGGGCAGAAAGGTGGCCTTGCGGGCCTCGGCCTCAGCTTCTTGACCCATGCTGGCCCACACGTCGGTATAGACCACCTGAGCTCCAGAGACGGCTTCCTGGGGATCCTGCAGCACCAACACCTGGGATCCCTGGGCCAGGGCGCAGGCTTGCTCCACCACTGCCGCATTCGGTTCGTAACCGGGGGGGGTGGCGACGCGGATGTGGATCCCGCTCATGGCACAGCCCAGCAGCAGGGAGTGGGCAACGTTGTTGCCATCGCCGCAATAGGCCAGGGTCAGTCCCGCCAGTTGGCCAAAGTTCTCCTGAATGGTGAGCAGATCGGCCAACACCTGACAGGGGTGAAACTGATCGGTGAGGGCGTTGATCACCGGAACATCGGCATACTCGGCAAAGGTTTCCAGCTCCTTCTGGTCGTAGGTGCGAATGGCGATCACATCCAGGTAGCGGGAGAGGACGCGGGCCGTATCCTGCAGGGGTTCGCCGCGGCTCACCTGCATCACTGTCGGCACCAGATCCAGGGTGCTGCCCCCGCACTGGGCCATGGCTGCCGTAAAACTGGCGCGGGTGCGGGTAGAAGCCTTCTGAAACAACAGCCCCAACACCCGACCCCGCAGCTCCACCCGATAGGGATCCCGCTTTAACTCAGCCGCCTGGGCTAGCAGGGCCGACAGCTCCGCCGGGGTTAGGTCGCTGAGCTTGAGCAGATCCCGTCCGGCCAAGTTTATGGATCCCGCGATCTTCGACCCCGCCATTGTGCTACGCGCCACCTACAGAAACAATAAAAGCATCCCCAGCCCAGCGCTGGTCAACACTCCTCGAATAACTCGAATGAGAAGAGTCTTAATAGTCTTAAATAGCTTGGGCCTCGGCTTAACCCCAGTCTCAGGAGTGCCAGATCTGAGACCCATCAAAACCGCCCCCAACACCGGCTAACGTGAAGAGGAACGAATGACCTCCTGGGCCTGTTGCCGACGGGCAGAGATCTGAGCCTGCAGAGCCTGGATGGCAGCAGCGTACTGTGGGTCGGCTGGGGTGGCCACCAGCTCTCGGTTCTGGCTGAGCCGCTTCAGATCTTCCTCGGACAATTCCACCAAAATGTCGGGGGTAATGCCCTTGTGGTCGATGTCGTTACCGTTGGGAGTGCGATAGCGGGCAATGGTTACCGCCAGCCCAGATCCATCGGACAGGGGATGCACCGACTGCACCAGGCCCTTGCCGAAAGTTTGCGTGCCGACGATCACGGCGCGCCGGTTATCCTGCAGAGCCCCCGACAGAATCTCGCTGGCGCTGGCCGAGCCACCATCCACCAAAACGGCCAAAGGTTTATCGGTAAGGGCCGTGTTGTTGGCCGTCAGGCGATCCTGCTCCCCTTGGCGGTTCACCGTCGAGACAATGCTGCCCCGGTTAATCCACATGCGGGCAATCTCGGCGCTGGAGTAGAGCAGGCCCCCTGGGTTGGCGCGCAAATCCAGAACGTAGGCGGCTACCCCTTGTTTTTCCAGCTCGCGAATGGCTTGGCGCATCTTCTCGGCGGCGTTGCCGGAAAACTGGGTAATCCGGATATAGCCAATGGGCAGGCCGTTTTCCTCGTGAACCTCGTAGCGCACGGTGGCCAGCTCAATTCTTTCCCGCACCAAATCGAACACCTTTAGCCCTTCCCCCTCGCGGCGAATGGTCAGCCGCACCCGCGTACCCGGCTCGCCCCGAATGAGGTTGACTGCAGCGTTGGTGTCCATGCCTTCGGTGGACTTGTCGTCGATGCGCACGATCACGTCTTTGGATTTGATCCCAGCCCGGTCGGCAGGAGACCCTTCAATGGGGGAGATCACCACCAGCTCGTTCGTCTCTTGATCCATGCCCAGCGTGATCCCCACCCCGGTCAGCTCGCCGGATGTATCGATTTGCATGCTGGCAAACTGATCCGGATCCAGAAAGCGGGTGTAGGGATCGTTCAGTTTCTTCAGGGCTTCCCGGATGGCCGCGTAGGCATCTTCTCGGGTGGCATACTCTCGGCTGAGCAGATCCCGCCGCACCGCTTCCCAATCCAGGGAATTAAAAGACGGATCCACGTATTCCCGGTTAACAATTTGCCAAACCTCGTCCACCACTTCCTTGGGATCCCGGCGAAACCCTGCCCAGCCCGGCATGGATAGCTGCACGCCGACCAGCGATACCGCTGTCATCACTGCAGCCGTTGCACTGACCACAAACCCACGCTTTCTCATTGGCTCTCCTGGAAGGCGCTAAAAGTCAAGGTTGACGAGGTGGATCTCCAGAGGTGGATCTCTAATTGTCAGGGAACTGGGTTTCGAGCAAGGGTCTTCCCCTATGCGAACTTCAGCTTAGAAGCATCGAGAGCGATGAAGGGCTCCCCTGCCGCAGCAAGTGGGATCCGGATTTTGGTAGGCTACAGATAACCCCAACCGACTGTGCCCAACCTAGCATAGGGATCCCTGCCGGGGGTGCTTCTAGGATCACAGTTCAACACAACTTTGTTACAACCTATCATCGCAACCCTTTTCTTCCAAATGGGCACTTTGCCCCCTTTCTGACTCTATGTCCCTTGCCACCGATTGCCCCAGCTCGCTTGCCTCTGCTTCAGAGCGCCCGCTGCTGTCCCAAGTGCAGTTGGCCCGCGCTGCTGCCCAACACACGGCCACCTTGCCCACGGCTATTAAGAATGCCGCTCTAGAGGCCATGGCCACTGCCTTGGTGGAGCACCAAGAGCCTATCTTGGCCGCCAACCGGGCGGATTTGGAGCGGGCGGCGGAGATGGTGAAAGCCGGGGAGTTGTCGGCATCTGCCTATGCTCGCCTGAAGCTGGACGCCCACAAACTGGCCGACATGGTGGCCGGAGTGCGGCAGGTGATCCGGCTGGGGGATCCGGTGGGCCGAGCTTTGCTGATCCGGGAACTGGACGAGGGGCTGATCTTGGAACGGCGCACCTACCCTTTGGGGGTGCTGGGGGTGATCTTCGAGTCGCGGCCCGATGCTCTGGTGCAAATTGCTGCCCTGGCGGTGAAAACCGGCAATAGCGTCTTGCTTAAAGGGGGATCGGAAGCTCTGCTCTCCTATCAGGCGTTGATGGCGGCCATTCAGGCGGGCCTGCAACAGATCCCGGAGTTTCCCCAGGGATCCCTGCAGTTGCTCACCAGCCGCGCCGAGGTCAAGGCCCTACTGCAACTGGAGGGGCTGGTAGACCTGATCATCCCCCGCGGCTCCAGCAGCTTTGTCCGCTACATCCTGGAGAATACCCGCATCCCGGTATTGGGCCATGCCGATGGCCTGTGTCACCTGTACGTGGATCGGGCAGCGAACGTGGACATGGCAATCAAGCTGACGGTGGACAGCAAAACCCAGTACCCCGCCGCCTGCAATGCCATCGAGACTCTGTTGGTCCACAAGGCCATAGCCCCCCACTTTTTACCTCCGGCGGTCAAGGCCCTGCGGGAGAGGGGGGTGGAATTGCGGGGGGATCCCCTCTGCCGCGAGCTGGTGCCGGATCTGATCCCGGCCACCGAGGACGACTGGAGCACCGAGTATGCCGATTTGATCCTCTCTATTAAAGTGGTGGGCTCCCTTGACGAGGCCATTGCCCACATCCAGCAGTACGGATCCCGCCATACCGAAGCGATTGTAACCGAGGATGCCGCTGCTGCCCGGCGATTTTTGGATGAAGTAGATGCAGCGGGGGTCTTTCACAACGCTTCCACCCGCTTTGCCGACGGGTTTCGCTACGGCTTTGGGGCAGAAGTGGGCATCAGCACCCAAAAACTGCCGCCGCGCGGCCCGGTGGGCTTAGAAGGCTTGGTGACCTACCGCTACCAACTGCGAGGGCAAGGACATCTTGTAGCCGACTACACAGGCCCCCAGGCCCGACCTTTTCAACATCGGGATCGCCTGAACAACACCGGCTTAGCTTAGCTGCAAAAGCCGGCTGTACAAACCGGCTGTACAAAGCAGTCGTTCACAAAAACCGTTCTCCTCGTCTTCGCGGCTCCAGGTTGAGGTAAATTAAAAAATAGCTTCGTGATTGCCAAGGGTTGCGCTTTGCGGCGCGCTATGGTGTGACGATGGACTACCGGGTTCCGGGTTTGATGTTATGGGCTTGAGCGCCCTAGATGTAGCGCTTTGCATTTTGGCCTTTTGTTATTTCGATTAGGAGCTTCGCTGGATCATGCCTGTGCGTCTGTATGTTGGAAATCTGCCGGAAGAGGTGGATCGTCAGGCACTGGAGAAGCTCTTTCGCTCTGCCGGTGAGGTCATTTCCACCAAGGTGATCCGGGATCGGAAGACAGGCAAATGCCGCGGCTTCGGCTTTGTAACGGTAAACACCGAAGAGCAGGCGCAGCAGTACATCGAAAAGTTCAACGGCCACAGCTTTGGGGATGTCAACTTGCGCATTGAGCTCGCCCAGCCGCGCGACCGAGGGGAAGAAGGCGAATCCAAAACAGCGACCTCTGAGCCTTCATCCAAAGAGTCCAGAGGTTCCAAAGATTCCAGAGCGTCCAGAGATTCTGAGGCCAAGGGCTCTAAAGAGTCGGCAGAAAACCCTGCCCCCAGCAAAAAGCAACGCCAGCGCGGCAATAAGGGTGGGCGCTCCACCGTCGTCGCCGAAAGTGAGGCAGCCTCTGAGCCGGATCCCCGCTGGGCCAGCCAGTTGCAGCGGATCAAGGAGCAGCTTCTGCAGGTCACCAATTCCTAACCCCCCCGAACGAGTGATAGACACTGTTGGGATCTGACGGTAGGCTGGGTGAGTTGCGACGGCTCTAGGCATGTTTGAGAGGGGGGTTGGGATGCATAGGCTGGTGAGGATTTTTCGCGCTTGGGGGCGGAGCTTGGCCCGGGCTGGACTTTTGTTCGGGCTGACGGTTCTGCTGGGAGTGGGAAGTGGAGCTCCGGTTTTCCTACCAGCGGCGGCGGCTGCCCCGGCAGATTTGGAAGAGCAGGTGCTGCAGATCATTCGAAAGAACCCCCAGGTGATTCTGGAGGCCGTACAGGAATACCAGCAGCGACAGTACCAGGAGCAGCAGCAACAACAGCAGCGGCTGGCGGAAGAATTTGGCCGTCAACTGCGGGAGAACCCACGCGCCGTCATCGGAGATTCCCCTCGACTGGGATCCGACGCTCTGCGGTTAGTGTTGGTGGAGTTCTCCGATTTTCAATGCCCCTTCTGCGCCCGCGCCCACAGCACCCTCAAGCAGTTCATGGCCGACCATGGAGATGAGGTGACCTTGGTGTACAAGCACCTGCCCCTGACCAGCATCCACCCAGAAGCGATGTCGGCTGCCCGGGCTGCTTGGGCCGCCCAACGTCAAGGTAAGTTCTGGGAGTTTCACGACGAGCTGTTTGCCAACCAATCCCAGCTTGGGGATGGGTTTTATGTGGCCACTGCTGAGAAGCTGGGCCTGAATATAGAAAAATTCAATCGGGATCGGCGCAGTCGGGCGGCAGAACGCGCCATTCAGCGAGATATTGACTTGGCCTCTCAACTGGGCATCGGCGGCACTCCCCATTTCATCTTGAACGGCATTGCCTTCTCCGGTGCGCAGCCGCTGGAGGTGTTTGAGCAGACGCTGCAGCAGGCTAAGCAAGCCCTCTAGGAAAAATGCTCCGCACTGCTATTGAAACAGGTGGTGTATTGCAAACAGGTGGTGCAACGGCTGGCCTATCCTTCTTACCAGCCTCGCCCAGTTGCCCAAACGCTCCGTCCTTGAGGAGGGCTTTACGGTAGGCTCAGGGCAGTGGCAGGGTAGTCAACCGCTCTATTCGCCCAAGCGGGCTGTAGGCTTTGACAAGCCAGTAGGGTGGGGAGTATGTCAAAAGCAGAAACTCACCCAAGTCGCCATTTGGGCCGAATGGGGATCCCCAACGGCAGGGAAGGAGGAGAGCGTTTATGGCGGAAGTGGCTCTTGGCTACTCCACGGGCAGGATGCGGGCATCGAACCCTGCTTCGGCCAGAGAACGCCGCGCCTGTTCGGCGTTGGCCCGTTGCCGGTAGGTGCCCACCTGAATCACTGAGCCCCGCAGGAAGGCATCAGGGGCAAACTGTTGCAGCTTGGGTAGGGCCTCTTCCCCAGCCGGCACCACCACCCAAAATCCGCTGCCACCTTCTTCCCCAGGAGGAACAGCCTGGGCAGGCGAGGAGGAGACGGGATCCGCTTGCAAAAGAGGCTGAGAGCGGCGCAGATCGGCGGGGAAGATCCCCGCTTCATAGCCTTGGCCGGCCAAGTAACGCACCTGCTCGGCGGCAGCAGCAGGGTCGGCAAACCCACCTGTGCGCACCACCCGCAGGTCATCGTAGATCAAGGGCAGGGATCCCTCTAGGAGTTGTTTTAGCGCAGGCCATTTCTCCCCGGTGGGATCGGCCACCAACACCCAATGGCGCTCTCCTTGTGCTGGGTTGGAGATGGGATCCTGGCCCGCATTTTCTCCTACCAGCGACACCGCCACTGCCGGTAACCCCTGAGCGGTTAGCCAGCGGGCTTGATCCTGGGCCAACGACAGGCGGGAGAAGGTTCCCGTTTGCAAAGCAACCTGGCCGCGGTACTGCACCACAGTGGCTCCTGGAAAGAAGCGGCGCACCCGTTCTTCCAAACGGGGATCACCGGTGGGGTTGGGCACGTGGGTGGCAAAGGGACGCTGGGGATCCAAGGGCGGAGCGGTTGGCGTCGGCGGCACAGAGGCTTTTGAGCTGGCAGCAGGGCGGCTGGGTGCTGCTTGGGCAGGAAAAGCAGGGGGCAGAGGGGGATCCGTTTCTTGGCGGCTCACCACCCGCACCGATAACCCCAGCCGTTCCAAGTCGGCCTGACGGCGTTGAGCATGGCTACGGTTGATGAACGTCCCCGCCAGAATGAAAACCTGCCCATCCCCTTGCACAAAATAGGCATCCGGCACCTGGGTGCGCACCTGAGCCAACTCCGCCGCCCCATCCGCCAGTACATGCACTTGGTAACGGGTCAGGGCCAAAGCAGCCGGCAGGACGTTCCCATTAACGGCGTGGAGCACAAGGGCAAAGGCCGCCAGGGATCCGGCAAAGAGGGCCGGTTGCGCTGGCAACAGGAGTGCGGAGCACTTTGGCCAGCCGTAGTCCTTACGGGCGTTGCACATGGGATCCATCTCCTCTGGCGGGATTGGCGGCAACTCAAACCTCTGCATCCGGGATGGAGTCTTTGCCTGGGCCTGCGGGGATCCCCCACAGTGCCAGAGCTCGCAGTTCACCCCCTTGCGGGAAGGACAACTCAAAGCTAGCGTAAGCCGAAGTTTGGGCAAGGCTGTGCCAGGGATGGGCTTGCAGATGCCGCCCACCACCGATAGAATGCTCCGCACTGCCACCGCAAAGATGCAGCCCAGTTGGGTTCACGGGAGAAACACAGATCTAGTGCATCTCCAGTATAGATAGGCTGGCAAGACTGATACATTTACGCTGAACACTGCTGAACATCACTGTTCAACTATGCAGCGATGGCATTCTGTTTGTTTCCAACCAGAATGGCGGTATCCCGCAAAGCTTTGAGTAGAATACCCAAAGCGCAGTTTCCGTGTCGTCTTACTACCAATTTTCTGCTTTGCTTTGGCTACCATGTTGGCAGACTCGAAAGTAAACAGAAAGATCAACTGGTAGTAATCCGTACTGAACATATTATACATTATTTTCAGTATAGTTGAGCTTATTATTGACTAGAGTCATGCTCTATCGCTATGGCTTGTCGGGGAGTTTGTTTCAGAGGCGACGGCGGCGGGATGGAGTCCTCGCCACAAGGGTGCGGGATCCCCCCAGGGCAAAGCGGATGATCTCCGTCTTGTACTGCTGCGAGCCCTCGGTGTAGCGGGCAAGCTGAATGGCGGATCCCTGGCCGGAAGGAAGCAAGAACCGTTCGCGACAGTGGTGGGCAGCACTCTCTGGAGTTTCCGCTTCGAGGGCAATGAAAAACCGCAGACGCAGCAGCACTTCCAACTTGGACAAGTGCTCGGCTTGCTCTGGCACCAAGCGGCCTAACGAGATTTGTAGGCGCGGCCTGCGTCGCCGAGATCCGGGGCGGCCCCAAAGCTGCTGGGCCAGTGTCCACAGAGAGGTCTGCTCAGAGGACTTGACCAACAGCTTTAAGCCTGTCAGCGGGTTAAGACCATAGGTAAGCAGCAGAGAATACATCGGCGGCAGGAAAGATTCAGAGGAGCGTTTTGAGCTAACGTCAAAAGGATACCCTATAGGCCAACTGTAGCACTGCCTACCCTCTATCCCCATCCAAGCCCCACCCTTCCCTATGGCCGGGATCCCTGCTCAACGCTGGCTGTTTCATCCGGTGGACAAGTTGGCTGCCCAAAGCTTGGCTGAGGCAGTGGGGATCTCGCCTGTGTTGGCCCAGATCTTGCTCAATCGCGGGCTCTCCAGCCCTGCTGCCGTGCAGCAGTACCTGCAGCCGGATCCCGCCCACCTGCCTCCACCCAGTCAGGATTTTGCCGATTTGCCCCTGGCGGTGGACTTGCTGGACGGGGCGATTCGCCGACAAGAGCCCATTGCCATTTGCGGCGACTACGATGCCGACGGCATGACCAGCACGGCCCTGCTGTTGAGGGCTTTGCGGGGCACTCCTTCCGGTTGCGGAGCACCCGTGCATTACCGCATCCCCAGCCGCATGACGGAGGGCTATGGCCTCAACAGCCGCATGGTGCAAGAGCTGCACCGAGAGGGGGTGCGCCTCATTCTCACCGTGGACAACGGCATCTCCGCCCACGAGCCCATCCAACTGGCCAAAGCTCTGGGCTTGACAGTGATCGTGACGGATCACCACGACTTGCCGCCCCAGTTGCCCCCTGCCGATGCCATCCTCAATCCCAAGCAGCTCCCCGTTTCTTCCCCCTATCGGGGGATGGCCGGGGTGGGGGTTGCCTACCTCCTGGCCCAGGCGCTGGCCGAGCGCCGTGGTGATGGCCATCTGCAGCGGGTGGCCCTGGAACTGTTTACTGTGGGCACCATTGCCGATCTGGCGCCGCTGACGGGGGTTAACCGCCTTTGGGTGCGGCAGGGGCTGCACCTCTTGCCCACCTCCCAGGTGGCAGGGATCCGCGCCCTTCTGCAGGTGATGGGCATGCAGGGATCCCTGGAGAGGCTGCGGCCTGAGTGGATTGGGTTTGGCCTGGGGCCCCGCATCAACGCCGTTGGGCGAATTGGCCGGGCGAGAATGGGGATCCAGTTGCTGATTACCGACGATCCCCAGCAGGCAGAGAAACTGGCCCGCCGCTGCGAACGGCTCAACCAGGTGCGGCAGCAGATGTGCGAGCGCATCGAGGCAGAAGCCCTAGAGCAAATTGCCCAGCAAGGCCGAGATCTGCAACAGGAGCGGGTGTTAACAATTTTGGGATCCCCTCAGCAGAAATGGCATAAAGGGGTGATCGGCATTGTGGCCTCGCGGTTGGCAGAGCGTTTTGGCTGTCCGGTGTTCATCGGCAGCCAGTCGCGGCAAGGGGAGATCAGTGGCTCGGCGCGGCAGGGGATCCCCGAGTTTGACGTGTTTCAAGCGTTGGAGTTTTGCAAGGATCTGTTCACTAAGCACGGCGGCCACCCCGCTGCCGGGGGATTTAGCCTGAGAGCAGAAGACTGGCCTTTTTTTGAAGAACGGTTGCGGCAGTTTGCCCAACAGCAGTTGCAGCCGGAGCAGATCCAGCCGCTGGTGCAAATCGATGCCGAAGTGTCGCTGTCAGATCTCACCCTTGACCTCTATCGAGAGCTCCAGCATCTGCAGCCCTGTGGCATCGGCAATCCTGAGCCGGTCTTCTACAGCCGCAACCTGCAGGTTCTGCAACAGCAGCGATTTGGCCCAGTTCCCGGCCACCTGAAGCTGCTGCTCCGGGATCCTGCTCTCCCTACGCAACGCTCCCATGGGTTACGTGCTACTCGGACGGAGTCCTCTTGTCCGGGCAGGAGCGACTCAGCCGCCAAAACCCCCAGTGATGACCGCGGAGTGGCCAGCATCACCGATGCGTTGGTGGGGATCACAAACGCGAAGCCCCAGCGCCCTCTTTGGGCCATCCGTTGGCGGGGAGCGGAAACCCATCCGCTGCCGGAGCGAGTTGATGTAGCCTACACCCTCAAGGCCAAAACATGGCAGGGAGAAACCCAACTGGAGCTGGAAATTCTCGGGATTCGACCTGCCCAAGAGGCTGCCACTGCCGGCAACCCCCCTCTCGAGAAAACAGCGCCCCGCACCCCTGATGGGAGCAAGTCTCCCATCTCCCCCGCCTCTCTGGATGCCACTCCTCCCATGCCCAACTCCAAGCCCTCGACTGGCTCCCAGAGGGGGACAGAGCCCTCACCTCTGTTGATCTGGCGCCCCACCCCCCAGCCCACCCAGCCTTTGCGTTGGCAAGCTGTAGACCGATTTTCTGTCCTCTGGCCTCAGGCGCAGGGAACCATCCTGTTCTACGGCTTCCGCCGCCCCTCGCTGGTCTTGTCTTCAAGGCCTACGGCCCGCTATCGCGAACGGCGGTACCTGACTCTCCACTATGACCGTCCCCAAGCCGGCCACCGCTATGATCAACTCTGGTTGTGGAGCTGGCCCCCTTCTCTGGATCACCTCAAGTGGCTGCTCTGTTGCACCCCCAGCAGCGAGCTGTTGATTGCCGTCCATCAGCAAGCGGTGCCCCTGCCCTCCGCTGCCAGCTTGCAACGCCAGCTCCGCCAATACCTGCAAACCCACAGCCAGGTGGATCTGCTGCGCTTGGCCCAGCAGTGGTGGCTGTCTCCGGCAGTGTTGGTGGCAGGATTACGCTCTCTGGGGTATGCCTGCCCGGATTTTGGCCCCACGGGATCCCTCGACGAAGAACTGGAAGCCCAGCAAGCTTGGTACAGCAGCTCCTGGCAGCAGGTTGCCGCCCTGCTTCAGGGATCCCACCTGGATTCTTCTGCGGCTGATTCTCATGGGGATTAAGCTGCTGCTCGGCTCCGACTACCACGGCAGCCCTCGGCTGATCCGGCAGGCCCTTGCCCATCTGCCGGAGGTGGATGCTTACATCAACTGCGGGGATTTCTGTTCCAAGGCCGGCAAACCTTCCCGCAAGGCCACCCAGGGCTTTCATCCGGCAGCCCAAGCAGAGGTGGTTCATCTGCGATCTTTCTTGGCGGCGGTGGAGAGCCTGGGCAAGCCCTGGCTCTTTTTACCTGGCAACCACGATCCAGCAGCTTCGGTTTTGAATTCGCTGGTTGGCTGTTGGGGGCGGGCCATCACCCAGTCCTGCTGCTTTGAGTGGCTGGGGTTACAGGTTTTGGCTGTACCCTGGACTCCCCCCTGTGGTTGGAGCTGGTCTCTGACCTCTGCCCATTTGCAGGAGCTGCTCACCCTCTACAGTCAACCCCCCCGGCCCATTGACCTGCTGCTGACCCATGCTCCGCCGCGAGGCTTTTTGGATGAAGGCGGGAAGTGGTATCACCGTCGCACACCCACCTTGCGCCCCCTTTTGGAACAGGTGCAGCCCCGCTACTACATCTGCGGACACATGCACTGGGATGGGGGCAAGGTAGAGCGATGGGGATCCACCCTGGTGATCAACACAGCCCTGCACAACATGGTTCTCGAGATCCATTAGGCAGGAAGCCCTTGGACAGCCTTCCGCCTCCTCAGATTTCCACTCGTAGGAACCTTCCATGACCCGTCCTTTGATCTTGGCCAGCAGTAGCCCCGGCAAATGGCGCGAGTTCAATGCCTTTTTCCAGGCCCATGCCCCTGCTTGGGAGCTGCGCCGCATGCCCTCAGAAATTGAGGTGGAAGAAACCGGCACCACCTTTGCCGAAAATGCCCTTCTCAAAGCCAGAGCCGTGGCCAAGTCTCTGGGGGAGTGGGCCATTGCCGACGATTCCGGCTTAGCGGTAGAAGCCCTTGGCGGTGCCCCTGGGATCCGCTCGGCTCGCTATGCCCCCAACGATGCTGCCCGCATCGAGCGGTTGCTCAGGGAAATGGAAGGGATCCCAAATCGCCGGGCCACCTTTCACTGCGCCATCGCCCTGGTGGATCCCCAAGGTGTAGTGCATGCCCTGGTGGAAGGGGTATGCTCAGGAGAGATCTTGACCCAGCCGCGGGGAGAGGGGGGGTTTGGCTATGACCCCCTGTTTTGGGTGCCCGAAGTGGGGCTAACCTTTGCCGAGATGAGCCCAGCTCAAAAAGAGGCCATCGGCCACCGAGGGCGAGCCTTGCGCGCCTTGAAAGCGCAGCTGCCTCTCCTGGAGAAGCGTATGGGCTGGCTTGGATCCCAGGAATAGCATCCGATGTCCTGGCTGGGGAGCTGCTAGGATACAGTAGTTGCTTCCCTTCGGGGGAGTGAAATTGAAAGCCGTCTTGCCTTGGCAGCTGAGGGGAGCGCTCGAAGAACTATGGGTTTTTCTGAGTTTGAGGATCAAGATCCCATTGCAGCAGCGGAACGGACTGCTGCCCCCGATCCCAGCCGCCATTCCCCGGATTCTGCCGGTGAGGAAGCCGCGGTCTCCTCGGTTGCAAACTCTGGTGAAGGAAGGGAGCGGCAAAGTCGTCGTTCCCCACCCCCTTTGCCGGAAGAGGGCTCAACCTTTGCAGGCGCAGAAGATTGGCTGGACGATCGCGGTAGCGGGACGGAGTCCTTGGAGAATGGGCGGGATAGCTACAGGGAGTCCGCGCAAGGGGCCACTTCTCGCCCTTCCAACCGCTCCCCCCAGACTGGCCGAGACGAGGGGTCTCGTGTTGACAGCGAAAAGGGGGGGCAGAAAGCCGCTGCAGGATCCCCTGGAGCCGGTGAGCGTCCTGGGCAAGCCCTGGTTTCCCGCCGTTCTGTCTCCAGCAACCGCGGCTACGACGGATCCGCCCGTTCCTCTGCCTTTCGCGGTAGCGGGACGGAGTCCTTTGCTGGCCGCTCGCGTAAGCGGGACGGAGTCCTTGGGGAATCCGGCTACCGCAGTGACTACAGCCGTTCCGCGGCTTACGGCTACACCTCCAGCTATGTTGGCGGTGGGGGATATGGCGGTGGTGGGCGAGGCGGCAGCTCCAGCGGGGGGGTCTCCTCCTCCGATCTGACGATCCTGCTGGTGGTGGCCCTGCTGGCCTTCTTCGGGGGATTCGCTATCCGCAACATCTTCGCCGAGTCGGGCGGCTTTGACGATGAGCGCCCCATCCGCGCTGCCAATGTGCCCGCAGCCTTTCGCGATTTTTGCTTTGCCTATAACGGCACTGCCTCCTTTACTGTGGTGCAACTGACCAGCGTTTCTGCTCTGACCATGGCTTCGGTGCCCATCTACAAGATGGATACTTGCACCATCCCCGTCAGCCAAACGGCCAATGCCCTCCAAGCTTTGGGCATCCGCGGCCGGGCCAACACCTTGGGCCCCCAGCTGGGGGGATCCAACCTCACCCTGATCCAGCTCCCCTTGGCCAGCAGCTTGGCGCGCGCCGTGTACAGCCAGTTTCCTGGTTTGGCCGCTCAGGGCAACGAGGCGCAGGTTTTGTCCCAACTGGAAGCCACCATCAACAACGCCCTGCGCTCCAACATCGAAGGGTTAGCCCTGCAAAGCCTGGAGCCCACCAACATCCCCGACGTCTACGTGATGGTGCCGGGGCACTCCTTTAATTTGCAGCCCCAACTCAACCTGCGCTAACCCTCTTGCAGAGGACGACGGTGTGTTCATCACCCTAGAAGGCGGGGAAGGGGTGGGCAAAACCACCCAACAGGCCCTCTTGGTTGAGCGGCTGCGCCAAGAAGGCTACGCTTGCCTGTGTACCCGCGAGCCGGGGGGCACGGCGCTGGGCAAAACGCTGCGGGAGCTGTTGCTGCACGGGGATCCCTTTAGCCCTCTGGCGGAGTTGCTCCTATACGCGGCGGATCGGGCTGAACACGTGAGCAAAGTCATCGCGCCGGCTCTGGCGGCAGGGCAGGTGGTCGTTTGTGACCGCTTTACCGATTCCACCTTGGCCTATCAAGGCTATGGCCGGGGCATAGATCTGGATCTGATCCGGCAGCTCAACCGATGGGTCACCGACGGGCTACAGCCGGATCTCACCCTGTGGCTGGATCTGCCCCCCGAGGTGGGGCTAGAACGAGCTCGCTCTCGTTCTTCTGGCGCAGTTGAGCTAGCGGTGCAGAGCACTAACGAGCAAGAAGGCCTAGAGTTCCACCGGCGGGTTTACTGCGGATTCGAAACCCTGGCCGCCGCAGAACCCCAGCGGATTGTCCGCGTTTCGGCCCAGGGATCCCCGGCAGAGGTGGCTGCCCGCCTCTGGTCAGTGGTCGAACCCCGCCTACCACTTGCGACAGCAGGCCGGGAGCCCTAGACTGATACATTTACGCTGAACATTGCTGAACATCACTGTTCAACTATGCAGCGATAGCATTCTGTTTGTTTCCAACCAGAATGGCGGTATCCCGCAAAGCTTTGAGTAGAATACCCAAAGCGCAGTTTCCGTGTCGTCTTACTACCAATTTTCTGCTTTGCTTTGGCTACCATGTTGGCAGACTCGAAAGTAAACAGAAAGATCAACTGGTAGTAATCCGTACTGAACATATTATACATTATTTTCAGTATAGTTGAGCTTATTATTGACTAGAGTCATGCTCTGTTCCGCTGACGGGAATGGCGCGACAGGCCAAAGCTCGCGACAGTTTCCCTGGCCACAGCCTGCTCGGTTTACCAAGGTTAAGATTAGGTTAAAAGGGAAGAGGCGGGGGTAACCTCAAGCTAGGCTGGATGACCTATGTGAAAAGAGCCTGCTGCCCTCTTGGTTCTCGTTTTGGGTAGAGGAGACTGGCTGTGGACGCTGTTGCTGCTGAGCTGAAAACCGATCGCGTCAGCGGGACGGAGTCCTTTCGCGTCAGCGGGACGGAGTCCTTTCGCGTCAGCGGGACGGAGTCCTTGCACTTGACCTTGCCCTCATCTGCGCCCTTGCCAACCGTGGCCGCCTGGGCCCACCAGCTGTTGAGCCAGCAATGGCAGCGGCTGCAGAAACACGTAAAGCGAGTTCTGACCCAGCATCCAGAAGCGGCAGAGTCTCTTCACCAAATCCGGGTGACCCTGCGCCGTATTGGCACTTGGGTGCAGGTGTTTCAGGGATCCGTCCGGCTGCCCAAGCCTCTCAAGCCCAAACGCCTGCAAAAGCTGGCCAGTGCTTTGGGCAAACAGCGGGATCTGGACGTGCTGCTGGAAATCCTGCAGGAACCTTGCTGGGAAGGGATCCCGGCAGCCCAGCAGGCAGAACTGGAGAAGCTAAAACAAGATCTGCAGCAACGTCGAACCCAAGCCGAGAAACGCTCCCGCCGCATTCTGGAAGATGCTGACTTCCTGGCGTTTCAAGCTGCCTGCGAGCAGTGGCTGGCTCACCCCCGCTATAAGCCCCAGGCGGAGCTGCCTTTGCCGGAAAGCTTGCCCCACTTGCTGACTCCCCTGCTGGCCCAGTGGCTGCTGCAGCCAGGCTGGCGGATCCCTGCTTTCCCCGCAACGGAAGCCCAGGCTGAGCAACTGCACGAGCTGCGCAAGGCCACCAAACGGCTGCGCTATCAGGTGGAGTTTTTTGCGCCCTTTTACGGGGAAACCATGCAAGATTGGATAGCAACCCTGAAGTGCTTGCAGGATCAACTGGGCCGCTTTAACGATTTGCAGGTTTTGCAAGGCGAGCTGCCTGCAGACTCAGACCTACAAACCCTTCTCCAGGAACAACAAAAACTAGCCCTCCAGGAGTGGCCTGAGCACCAACAGCGCTGCCTGGCCTCTGCCGAGCAGCACCGGCTTTACTCTAATCTTTTCTCTGTTTCCAATTTCTTTCCAACTGGGGATCCCTAGGTTTCCAATTCTATAGATCCCCCCGAAGGAAAAACCCCGCCTTATTGGCGGGGGATTTTTTGTGGCTATAGGGTTTCCAATTTCTAGGGATCCCCCCGAAGGGGGAACCAGAAGACCACGCAAGTGGCCCTGGCCATTGTCCTCGACGTTTCCAATTTCTAGGGATCCCCCCGAAGGGGGAACGTGAAGCATATGCATACGACAGTGTCAAACATATGCTTTGGTAGTTTCCAATTTCTAGGGATCCCCCCGAAGGGGGAACCCTAATCTGTAACTTGATTCTGGAGGTGGAAGCCCAGTTTCCAATTTCTAGGGATCCCCCCGAAGGGGGAACACGATTACCAATCGGCAACTCTCGTCCAGGAATACGATGGTTTCCAATTTCTAGGGATCCCCCCGAAGGGGGAACTAGGTCATCTACTCCACAGAATAGCTCTTTTGTGGTGGAGGTTTCCAATTTCTAGGGATCCCCCCGAAGGGGGAACGGCCGCATCAGATCAAGAGGCCAAGGTCGCCCAGGCCGCCCAAGTTTCCAATTTCTAGGGATCCCCCCGAAGGGGGAACATTTATGGATCCCAGTACTGGGATGTTCAAAGAATGGCCCAGGAAAGTTTCCAATTTCTAGGGATCCCCCCGAAGGGGGAACAGGGGTACCTCTCAAAGGGTACCTGGCAGAAGTCCTGTTTCCAATTTCTAGGGATCCCCCCGAAGGGGGAACAAAGCCATTCGGGGGAGTAGCAAGTTCAACGGCCTGGTTGTTTCCAATTTCTAGGGATCCCCCCGAAGGGGGAACGTAAGGCACAACGTGCCGAGCGCAAACGTCGCCGCTTTAAGTTTCCAATTTCTAGGGATCCCCCCGAAGGGGGAACTCTCATTTCTCGTAGAATCCTAGATTTTAAATCCATCAAAGGTTTCCAATTTCTAGGGATCCCCCCGAAGGGGGAACGAGGAAGGCAGCGTGGAAGTCGACTTCCGGCGGATTCTCAGGTTTCCAATTTCTAGGGATCCCCCCGAAGGGGGAACTAGGTCATCTACTCCACAGAATAGCTCTTTTGTGGTGGAGGTTTCCAATTTCTAGGGATCCCCCCGAAGGGGGAACGGCCGCATCAGATCAAGAGGCCAAGGTCGCCCAGGCCGCCCAAGTTTCCAATTTCTAGGGATCCCCCCGAAGGGGGAACACGCATTAGAGCGTGGGATCATCGAGCCGACTGGTTTCCAATTTCTAGGGATCCCCCCGAAGGGGGAACAGTATAGCGAAGAGCGCTGGTACGACTACGTCGACTGCTCAGTTTCCAATTTCTAGGGATCCCCCCGAAGGGGGAACGCACTAATGTCGTCGTATCGGACGGGCATAACCTTGTCCTGGGTTTCCAATTTCTAGGGATCCCCCCGAAGGGGGAACAGTGATTGGGAGGTAACCCAATGAACCTAGACGACATGTTTCCAATTTCTAGGGATCCCCCCGAAGGGGGAACACTATGAGCTTGGGTGGCTCATAGTGAGGGCGGGGTGTTTCCAATTTCTAGGGATCCCCCCGAAGGGGGAACAATCAACCGATCCCGATGGCTGGATCTGTACGAAGGTTTGTTTCCAATTTCTAGGGATCCCCCCGAAGGGGGAACATCGCTAATATCTCCAAGAGGTACTATTAGTACTAAAGGTGTTTCCAATTTCTAGGGATCCCCCCGAAGGGGGAACATAGAATGTTTTTAATTCTCCCCCTGGCTGGTATCTGCGTTTCCAATTTCTAGGGATCCCCCCGAAGGGGGAACATGCATACAATACCAAACTAATCTGGTTCAAACAAAACCGTTTCCAATTTCTAGGGATCCCCCCGAAGGGGGAACTAGTGCGTGTTTAACCACCTCTACGCTATTTATTGACTTTGGGTTTCCAATTTCTAGGGATCCCCCCGAAGGGGGAACTACTTTACCTGCTTGAACGTCACTTTGCGTGACGACTATACAGTTTCCAATTTCTAGGGATCCCCCCGAAGGGGGAACATACTCATACGGCGAGGCTCTGGCTAAAGCACATAAAATGTTTCCAATTTCTAGGGATCCCCCCGAAGGGGGAACTTCACCACTTTGCTAGCCATAAATACCTCCTTCGGTAGTTTCCAATTTCTAGGGATCCCCCCGAAGGGGGAACGGGCACGTTATTGAGTATACATACGTCCCACACTTACCGTTTCCAATTTCTAGGGATCCCCCCGAAGGGGGAACCCCGTTCAGCTGCAAGGCGTAGCCGAAGGTTATGAATACGTTTCCAATTTCTAGGGATCCCCCCGAAGGGGGAACGAGGGGTACAACTGCACGGGTCGTCCTAGTGTAGTGGTTGTTTCCAATTTCTAGGGATCCCCCCGAAGGGGGAACCCGTATGGTCAGTGAAAGACCGGAAAGCCTACTTAGCGTTTCCAATTTCTAGGGATCCCCCCGAAGGGGGAACAATACCGCCTCGTGAACACGCTAATTCGGCCTATCAAGTTTCCAATTTCTAGGGATCCCCCCGAAGGGGGAACCCCAATAAAAGGGAGGTAGTTATGCTTATCAAATGGTGTTTCCAATTTCTAGGGATCCCCCCGAAGGGGGAACGGCTTCTAACGCACATGGATTGGTCGGTGACTCCTGTTTCCAATTTCTAGGGATCCCCCCGAAGGGGGAACTCCGAGTCTGCCTTCACGAATTCAATTTTCGTGAGATAGAGTTTCCAATTTCTAGGGATCCCCCCGAAGGGGGAACAAGACAGAGTATTCCAAGTAACTAAGTTATTCTCGTTTCCAATTTCTAGGGATCCCCCCGAAGGGGGAACACTCCTTATTATGTAACTACAACAATGGGCACCTCTTGTTTCCAATTTCTAGGGATCCCCCCGAAGGGGGAACGTTCCGGGGGTACTGGGGATGTTCTGGAGATATCCCTGGTTTCCAATTTCTAGGGATCCCCCCGAAGGGGGAACATTCATCCAGATTATCTGTGTTATCTGTATCCGTTATGGTTTCCAATTTCTAGGGATCCCCCCGAAGGGGGAACATGAATCAGGTGAAGTCTCTAAATAGCTGGCTAACTCATAGAAGTTTCCAATTTCTAGGGATCCCCCCGAAGGGGGAACCCGTTGATGTTCCTCACCACCAACTTGGGTGGCTCAACGTTTCCAATTTCTAGGGATCCCCCCGAAGGGGGAACATTGACCCTTACTTTTGGGGCCGGCACCCCCCTCTCGTTTCCAATTTCTAGGGATCCCCCCGAAGGGGGAACACCGATTAGGCACATTCTCTACGGAGTCAGATCATGTCCAAGTTTCCAATTTCTAGGGATCCCCCCGAAGGGGGAACCACCCCTGTGGGTGCCGTGCCTGTAACACCTAAATCAAGTTTCCAATTTCTAGGGATCCCCCCGAAGGGGGAACCAGAAAGCCTCTGCTCCCATAAACTGGGAGCAAATAGATGAAGTTTCCAATTTCTAGGGATCCCCCCGAAGGGGGAACTTTCAGACGGAATGCACCCAGAGTGTTGAACACTGGGTGTTTCCAATTTCTAGGGATCCCCCCGAAGGGGGAACTTCATCCGGGCACGGTTGGTTACCAACTCACTTCGCGGTTTCCAATTTCTAGGGATCCCCCCGAAGGGGGAACATCAATGAGAACAATGAGATTGTTTGGATTCAGGCGTTTCCAATTTCTAGGGATCCCCCCGAAGGGGGAACGGGAATGTACCAGAAGAGTGGTACGAAGATGCATTTGAACGTTTCCAATTTCTAGGGATCCCCCCGAAGGGGGAACTTCCAAATCATCCCCGGGGCATCACCAGAATATTGTCTGGTTTCCAATTTCTAGGGATCCCCCCGAAGGGGGAACTTTACTCTGGTTGATAGTGTGGTTCCCGAAAATGCTGTTTCCAATTTCTAGGGATCCCCCCGAAGGGGGAACACTTTTAGGCAGACAATTGTGATTCACTGCCAAAGGAGGTTTCCAATTTCTAGGGATCCCCCCGAAGGGGGAACAGGCATTGAAAGCTGAGCTGGGGATCTAACACCCCCACCGTTTCCAATTTCTAGGGATCCCCCCGAAGGGGGAACTGAATAACAACCAAATTCAACTTGCCAAAGGATGGTTGTTTCCAATTTCTAGGGATCCCCCCGAAGGGGGAACTTCAACCTAAGGACACATTTGGGTTGAGACTCTTCGGTTTCCAATTTCTAGGGATCCCCCCGAAGGGGGAACTTTCAGGGCCTCCAGGATATGGGTGTAAAACTGGTCGTGTTTCCAATTTCTAGGGATCCCCCCGAAGGGGGAACTACAGTTCATTCGTACCTGTCTTTGCGAATTTGACCGTTTCCAATTTCTAGGGATCCCCCCGAAGGGGGAACTCCAACCAGATTACTCTACGGGGGAACCTGGTTGTGAGTTTCCAATTTCTAGGGATCCCCCCGAAGGGGGAACTCCACCCCTATTAAACCCAAGCAGGGCAAGGAATGCAAGACCCATTTGCGAGGGATCCGGAAAAAAGTCGGCAAAAAGGGTGCTGGCGAGGGGGCTTTGGGGCCGGAAAGCCTTGTGGCGCAAGGCGTCGAGGGATCGGACGAAAGAATCGGCCTTTGCGGCTTTTGGCGGATCGCTCGCGCAGGCGTTGATACCGTTTGAGTGTGCTTTTGGAAACACCGAGTGCTTAAGTAGGAAGAGACTTGCCTGAGCTACACAATGACCGAGCTGGGGGGTGCAGTCAGGGCAGGCCCACCCCAGATTTCCACCTGGGCGAGGGCATAGCTAGTGAGCGGATAGAAGCGGACGCTGTCTTCCTCGGGCTTGATCTTCTTGCGGAGCCGCAGTTTGAGCTCCTCGAACTTGTCTTTGTCGAGGACGCACTCAAACACGCTGTATTGCACGCGCTTGCCGTAGCCTTCTAGCAGGTCGGCAATTTTCTTGCGTCGCTTGTCGCAGGGAGTATCGTAGGTAACAACATAAAGAAACATCAGCGAATCCGGTAGGGCTGGTACAAATCTTGAGGATTATAGACGGATTGCTTAAACTTTTTAACTTGCTGCGTTAGCAGATCCCAGCGGGGTTGATCTCCGTCAGGGGTCTGGATGGATCCCTCCATTCTCTGGAGAAAAGCTTTGAGATACTTCTTTCTGCCAGCATCGCTGAGAAAACAGCCCCCATCTCGATACTCGAAGTCTTCTTGGATATCCATAACACCGCTGTTGACCAGCCACAGTACCAGTGAGTCCACAATAGGCGCTCGGAACTCTTCCAGCAAATCGGAAACCAAAGCAGCATGGCGTTCACTGCTAGCGTGCAAGCAACCCTGATAGGGATCCAAATCTTGCAGCTCAATCAGGGTTAATAGATGGTTCCAGAGCACCATGTAGCCAAAGCTGAGCATGGCATTCACTGGATTGGTGGGCGGCTGTCGGGTGCGCTTGATCAAAACAAATCCTTTTTGTTGTAAGCAATTGCCCAATTCGGGAAAATACAAAGCTGCGCCGATCCCTTCAATGCCTCGCAATTGATCCAGCGAAGTAGCCTGCAGAGCTTGAGCGGCCAAGTGTTCCAGGCTGCGCAGGGTTAGATCCCTGGTTTCGCTGGGGCGCTGCCTAAGTTGTCGCATCAACAGCACGCGGCCATTGAGGAGCTTAGCTCGCACTATTTGGGCTGCTGTTTGCAGTCTCCATGCTTCAGGGAGCGCCTGTTGCCAATGGGCCAGGCGGCGGTAGCCCCTTTCAATGGGAATGAGGCGACCGTAGCAATAGCCGAGCCGGGAGAGGTAGGCAATGGGGATATTGCGCTTCAAGCACTCCCTCACAACATCGGTAGTCACCTGAGAGCGGCCAAAGATTAAAATTTGCTCCAGCAAGGGCAGAGGCATCTCTTGCAAGAGCGACTCGCCCAAATGAACCAGCACAAACTCTTGCCTGAGGCTTAGCCTGCACCCTTGCTGGGAAACATACAAGGTTCGCATTATTGATCATCTCGACGCAGACTCTCTGAGCCTCGCCTTGGCTCTATGGAAGTGCTGGTCTTGGATTGGCGCTCTTCTGGCAAAACCTCCACGTCAATTTCAGGGCTTGACAAAAGATCCATGACCATCTCTGTTAAGCTTCCAGAAAAGAAGCTGGCAATGGCAACCAAAATAGTGTTGGTAATCACGGCTGCCAGGCCCAAGGGAGCAATGAGCAAAATGGCCAGTGTAATCGAGCCATTGATTACGGCTGTAACAAGGTTTCTGAGAACTTTGGCATTGATCTTCTTTTTGGGCATTTTGTTACTCCAAAAATTCTTCGAGATTTCTTCTATCTCAAGGGCCAGATTACTTGAAAATCATCAGCATCTTTCTTGAGCTCCTCAAGATACTTTTTCCTAGGATCTGCCGTTGCCCCAAAAACGGTAACCACTTGGTAATCACCCAAATCGGCAATCCAAACCGGAGAGGGCAGAGCACCTCCCTGTACACCCCCGCACAAGAATTTGTCGTACCGGCCTTCATCTTGTCGGCCTAAGCGATGCAAAGTTGCCAGGGCATAGGGTTTGTTGAAATCTTCCTCGCCGCTGCAGACTACGATCCTGCAGTTGGCATCCACCGCTTGCGGCCATTTATCCCTCTGAACCTGGCCAGCACTTCTTGGGCTATCGGGGTTAATGGCCTGCTTGGTTAGAGTCTTGAGAGCGTCAAAGAAGTTGCCCAGGCGCTTTTGGAAAAGCTTCTGAAACCCGGCCACCGACTCCGCCAGCTTCCAAAAGGCATCCTCCGACCTGGGAATTAGGGTAGAGCCGCGCCACCAGGGAGCCCGCTCCCGGTTCTGGCGGGAGTAGCAGGGTCTTCTAGCTCCTTGACCCACACCTCCCAGATGGAACATCATCCAGGTGAGGTTAGTAAAGAGCTTTTCCACCGCCTCTTGATCTTCCTGGGAAGCATAGTTTTGACACTCGCCAGAAAGACTTAAGATGAGGATCCCTTCTTGTCGGCCTGCGGGTCTATTTCTTCCTTCCCGATTGGGCTCTGGCTCCGGCTGAGAGACTTTGCCATTTAGGAGATCTACATGGATCCAGCCGTGTTTTTGCTTAGGGGTAATGGCGCCAAAAAGTTGCCCTTCCCACTCCTGCACCTGATCGACCGGCAAAACTCCCAGGGCAAAGGTGCGGAACCAATAGCGCAGCATATTCTTAAAGGCTACGGGCCGCACTTCGGCGATGGATCGGTTGTCGTAGCGATTCTTATCGGGCCTCCAGTTGACTACCTGCCGCCCGTGAATGAGTTGGCCTTTTAGCTCAAAGGGCAGGCGCAAGAATTCTCCTTGGCTCTTGTCCAGTGATTTCCCTAAGGGGATCAGCCGACCGTAGCCGGTATTCACCTGGGATCCCACCCCTTGCTCCAGCCCTTGGATCAGCCACTCTTTGACTTGATCCAGCATCTCATCGGTGCAGCCGGGGCCTTTGCGCAGGCCAATTAAAAAAGTGGCTTGCTTGAGAGAAAAGAACAAGTTAGGGTTAGGCGAGTAGTCAAGATTTTTTCCATTCCATTTCCAGATACTATTGGCAATATCTACAGCTAGACCCCCCGTTTTAGAATTATCGGGATCCTCTCGCCGTTGGGGCCGATTGGGTACCGGGTAGGCATCCAAAAAGATAACCTTGCCGGCCCTGTCTTTTTCGTCAGCTTGTAGGTGCCCAAACCAAGGAGCTACGGCTTTGTCTGCTTGCTCCCAAGATAAATTGCGCTCCTGCATCAGCTCTCGAATGGCCTGGGAGCGGGCCACGCCGCACAGGGTGGAGCTGGGAATGTAAGGGATCCCTAAGGGATCGAAAGCGGGGAGCAACATGCTCTCTGGACCCTTGGCCCCACCGACTCGAATTCGCCAGGGACAAGTAACCTGAAAGGTGTCGCTGGCAATGCGTTGGGTGCGCTCATTCAAAACTTTCAGGCGGGCTCCAAGGTTGATCGTTGTTTCCACTTGGTGCGCCAGCTCCGCTTTGGTGCCGTCTTTAGAAGCATCAAGCGGCGCTCGCATCCAGCGCAGATATTCAATAAAGCCAGCGGTGGGATCCGGCCTGGGCGTGGGATCCAAGGAGTGACCCAGCCAAGGCGAGGGCGGAGGATTGTTGCCTCCTCCACCGCGCGGCTGGTTTCCCCCTCCATTGCCTCCTCTAGGAGAATTAGGGCCCCGATTTTCCTGAGGCGGCCGGCGGCTGGGATCCCCTGGCCTGGGGGGACGAGGAAGCGGCTGAGGAGCGTTGCCAGGACGAGTAGGGCGATTGCCAGTCATGGGATCTTCTCCAAAAGTGGGAAACAGCGTTAGGAATTGCCAAGGGTTTGCCGAAATTTGCGCAACATAGCGCTGGTGCCAATTTCTAGGGCGCGTCGAATGAGTTGAGGTACAAGATTGGGGATGTCGAAGTCTGGAAAAAGCCAGCTGCAGCTTGATTCTACGTAGTCTTCTCCCTGCAGAATAAAGATCCGCAAACTTCGCTCACCCAAGATCCAAACTTCCGGCACGCCGATGGCTCTATAGGCCTCGATAAAAGTTCGGGAAGTAACGTCGGACTCAATGGCCAGATCAGGCGGGGGCAATAGATCAACATCAATTCTTCCCTCACACCCTCGCATCTGCTCCAGGTTATTGACATAGAAGCAGGTGTCAGGCTCTACCCCAGCACTGCCAGACTTTTTAAGGGTTGTTGAGCCAAAGTCTTCCCAGTCTCTCCCTTGAGAATCAAGGAGAGCTTTCACAATATCTCCGGCAATGCGGTGAGGGCGCTCATGTTTGGACAAGGGAGACATGATCTCTAACGTGCCGTTGTAATAGGCAATGCGAGTGTGGCGGTCTTCCCCTAACTCTTCCAAGATGCTCTCAAAGTCTTGCCAAGTCAGCGAATGGATGACCACTTGGCTTCCTTCACACAGGGAAATAGACTGGATTGGAACAGCTACACTCATTAGTCCCCCCCGCTAACGTCATGGTAAATGGCTGTAGCCCAGAAGCTGAATTCTTGCGCCAAGGCAAGTCCCAGTCCTGTTAAGCCCAGGTACTCTTCAACTCCCAACCCCATGAGACGATCCAGGCCGTTGGATTTGGCAATTTCGTTTTGACCGGAGATCTTTTCTAGGCAATCGAAAAACTCCTTGACCACCTCTTTTTTGCCCTCTTGGCTAAGGGCGTCTTCTTCGGCCTTGAGGCGCAGCAGGCCCCAAGTAGAAAGATAGGTGTAGAGCTCCACAGCCTGGTTTTTTTGCTCTTTTAGCCTTTCTGGATCCCTGGTTTGCGCTCTGAGCTGGCACAGGGATTCGTAAACGGGCTTGGCCAATGTACGCGGGTCAAAGCTATTCATAAAACCTCCCTCCTAGGTTGAGATCTAGTTCAAAGACAGCTCCACAAAGCCTCGGCCCAAGCTTTCCTGGCCGCCAATCTGCATAATCTGGTTGGATTGCAGCAGATCTCGAAACTCTTTCATTGCCTCCTCAGAACTGCCACTTGCTTGGGCGGTAACCCCCCAGGTAAAGTACATCAAGCTGTCAGGAGGAATGGCCTCTTCATAGCGGAAGCCTCCTTCCACAACCTTGTGCTCGCTAAGCTTGACTTTCACCTGCCGCCACAGGCTCATTTGAATGAGGGTGGCACAGTGCTGATCTGGTAAAACAATCACGCGACTGATATTAGGATCTTTGGTGTAGCTCTTCCATTCCGACCATTGTCGAAGACCCTCTTTGAGAATGGCATCTTTGAGGTAGATAGGCTGGTTTGTTTCCAAGTTGGTGCTATAGGGATCCGGCACTGACAGATCCTGGCCTGTTAGCCGCAGCCAGCGCTTAAGCAGAAGCGGGCAGCTTATCCACACCACTCCATGGCTAAGGGAGGGCACGGGGATCCACAGCAAAGAGCCATCCCCAATCCAAATGGATCCCTGGGTCAGCTGATCCCCTTCCCCAATTTCGTTGCCAAAGAGCTCAAATTTTTTGTCTTTATCGGCCACGCTGGCCCGCAACCTGCCCCGGATGGTGCTGGAAGGGATGTAGGGCAAATGGGTGTGGGATTCGCGGGCAATGCCCAAGAGGTTGCCTTCTTGGGTGGTGCCGCCGGTGTGCAGGGGAGTCAATAGATGGAGGTAGGCAATCTGAAAAGTCATGGATGGGCTCCTTTTGCGAGTAAGTATTCAAGGACTGAAAGCAAAACTCAGTTGGCCCAAGGCAGCCATAGGAGCTCGCTATAGCCCAACAGCCGCCAGCGGTGGAACACGTTGAGCCGGCCATCTTCTAGCTCGGGCTCTTCTTGGTTGAGGGGGGCCGGCTGCTCCAGGTAGTAGATACTGCCAGGGGGCGCGGCAAAAACTTGGGGGGCGGGCAGGCTCATCTGCCGCTGCTCTGGGGGGCGATCCACCCGCAGGCGGCCGTTGATGGGAACGGGCTTGCCGGTGGCCACGCTCACCAGGGGGCCGGTGAGGGAGTGAGCAGGATGGGGAGTGGCCAATCGCCATTCCCACGGCCAGGCGCGGCAGAGGGAACGCCCGTCCACCTTTTTGATGAACACACCTGGGGTCACCAAGTAGGCCAAAGCGCGTCGGGCTTGGCAAAAGGCGGCCTGAGAAAGGTCCTGCAACTGCTGCCACTGCTCCTGCAGCTTCGGACAGGGGGCCAGCAAAGCGCAGTGGCCTTCTCCCCCCAGCCGCAGCACTGCTTCCTGAGTAAGGGGTAGGGGATCCCAGGCTTCGCGATCTGGATCCCAGCCCTCGATGGAAAGGGCCAAACTCCAGCCCGGCTGAAGGCGGATGCAGGTCTCCACAAAGTAGCCATCGGCTTCTCGCACTTGCCGCTTGCTCACCTGCAGGGTGTTGTGGGGTCGCACTTCATACTTCAGCGGTGGCTTAACGGCCTGGCTGAGATCCCAGCCTTTGCCTTCCAGCGCCTTTTGCACCGCCTCGAAGGGCAGATAGCCTCCTGTTTTCTTCTTCTTGCTGCTCTGGCTGCCTTCGGGTTCCTCCTCTGCTGGCCTCAGGGACACCAACGGGGCTGGCCGGGTGGGATCCCAGTGGCAATGGAAGTAGGGATCCGTCTTGTCCAACCAAGGAACGGGAACAAGGGAGAATCCGTCTTCCAGATGCAGAGGGGCGGGGAAATAGAGCCTTTCGTCGTGGCAGAGAAAGGGGCCCCGCAGCCGCAGCGTCATCGGCTGGCCCAGGTAGGCTTGAACAGCCCCGGCCAAGGTGTGGCCACTGGGGGGAAAGCTGCTGTTGGCCCAGGCCCGCTCTCCCGGGGCAAAGGGCTTGGCATCCCGAAACATCCACACATCCAAGGGTGATAGGGTAAACCAACTCATCGGCTGTTCCTCCCCAATTTCACGGTGCGGTTGCGCAGCACAAAAGCTGCCAACTTGAACCAGTTTTTGATCTCCAGATCCCACTCCTGGGGCTGGGCGGGCAGGCTGTGCTGCCAAAAATGCTGGATAAACTCCACAAGCTTGTTCTGGAAGTGCTCTTTCTGCTCCGATTCCTGTTTGAAGAGATCCCGGCGGCTGCAAAAGAGCGTGGCCCAGGCTGGCACCGCCTCTGGGCTGGGGGCAGGATGTTGCTCCCACAGTTGGGCTGCCTGCTCAAACAAGGAGCTTTGATCCTGCTGCTGGCCCATGAGCTTCCAGTCAAAATCAAGGAGGTCTTTCCACTTGTCGAACGTGTCGAACTTGCTGGTGCTCACCAGTTGGTTGCCATTGGCAAACAGCACCCGCACCTGCACGCTGTCTTTGGGGCAGCCATGGGCATAGAGGTGGCCCTTGGCTTCTTCTTCCGCCTGCCAAAGGTTTTCCAGAGCAATGGCCAGAGGCACCGAGTGATGGGCAATCACCACGCCGAAGCTGATGGTGGCTGCGGATCCCAGGGTAAAGAGGGGGCGCCGGCTCAAACCTTCGGGAGGCCGCCCTTTTTTCCACTGCCAGTAGTCCCCCAGGTTCTCAAACTCCCGCCAGTCATCCTCTCCCCCCCGGAAACACTGGCGAATATCCCACAGCCAGCCATCCCACTCCCAGAGGTTGGTGTAGGCCAAAACGTCGTCCCCACCGGCGTAGATGAGCTTGCCTGCATAGCGTTGCTCTGTTAGGTAGGGCACCAACTGGCCGGAAAAATCCAGCAGGGCGCGGCTTAGGGCGCTGTGGGTGGCAGGCCCCATGCGCTTGCGGCTGTTTTTGACAAACTTCTGAAAAGCGTCTTTGACTTGCTCCAGCTCCTCCTTGTCCTTGCCAAAGACCTCGCCAATGGCTTCCGTTTGCCCGTTGGCCAGCCGCTGTAGGGGTTGAGGCAGATAGTCGTAGTAGGATTTCATCTTCTCGCCCCTGAGCCATTTGCCCATGTCGTCACCATCCCCAGCAGCCAGCACGTACCAACTGGCGGGGTTAACGCTGGGGTAGTAGCGGCCTAGAAGAGTCTCGATGTCCTGCCGGTAGCTTCTTTGCGTTTCCTCGTCCAGCTCCAGGTCTTCCACCAGCCAACCAGCATTGAGCAGACGGGGATGGTAGCGCAGGTTCTGCCGGTCGGCCCACGGGATCCCCCATTTGCCCCGCATTTCCCGCAGCACCCCTCTGACCTCCGGGTAGCGGGCCTCCACTGCCTGACAGGCCTGCTCGAAGTGCTCTCGTTCCCGTCGCCCTTGGGTTTTGAGGTAGCCGGCTACGCCAGCGGTGAGATCCGGGTAGGAAGCGGCAATCTGGTCTTCATCCAGCTCGCGGAAGAGCTCCGGCAGCACTTTGTACAAGCCCCGCTTGAGGGTTTCGGTGGCATTGAGCTGTTCCCGGCCATCGAAGAGCCCGGCCTGCCGCTGCCAAAGCCGCCGACTCTCCCCTTCTGTTATCCACCCCTGCCGCGGTGAGGGATGCACCACCGGCCCCAAGCCCGAAACGGTGCTGCGCGGCCCAAACGCAACGGGGAGCTGCCAATCGCGGGCCTGCTTACAAGCGGCTTGTAGCCGCCGACTTTGCTCCACTGCGGCTGCCCACCAGGATCCCACGTTGAGTCCGGCCTTGTATTGGCGGCGCTGTTGTCTTTGGGGATCCCAAAAGCTAGCCCGCAGAAACTCCAGCTCCTCATCAGCAAAGAGCTTTTGCTTAGCCCCCAGGTGATAGGTGCGGTTTTGGGCACTGACCCAGGGATCCGCATCAATGGAAACCTGAGGGGGCTTGAGGATGCCGGTATCCTTGAGGGCATGAGCCGGGGATCCCAGGGGCACGGCTGCCCAGTAGTGCTGCCACTGGTGCTCCAGCCATCCCTGCCAGGTGGGGTCCTCTGGGTGCAACTGCCTCAGCCAGCGGCGATCCCCCTGCAGGTAATCCAGCACCTTCTGGGCCAACTGCTTCCATTCTTCCTTGAGGGTCTGCTGGGCAAACTGCATGGCCGCTTGCACCCGGTCTTCCGGCAACAGCAGCAGGAGCACGTTGGGAAAACCGGCGGTGAGCAGGGCGTTGGCAGAAGGTTGAGGGATCCATTCTTCAAATTCGGGGTACTTCTCCCGCAGCCAGTGGTCGATTAACGGCTGGCCGTAGAGGCTGGGGTAGAGCAGACAGTCGGGGCCGTATTTCTCGGCAAGCCGCCAACTCATGCGGGCAGAAAGGTAGTGCAGCAGCCAGGATCCGGCCCAAAAGTCCCGCATCTTGCGGCTGGCTTTGATCAACTCTTGGATGGGGTTGAAGGTAAAGCTCACCAAAAAGGGTCGCGTGGGCTCCTCGTAGCCGGCCAAGCATCCGGCCAAGGCTGCGGTGACGCTGGCGTGGCTCCACAGGGATCCGTCTGGCAGCCGGGTTTCTGCCGGCAATAGCAGCAAGCTCTCATCCCCAAACTCCTGACAAATGGCCTGGGGAAAGCACCGCCAAAACCACCAAAACACTTTTTGGGGATCCTCCTCTTGCCAAACCCAATCGGGGATGGCGCTCTCCTCCCGTTCCATCAGGTAGTCTGCACGGGAGCGGGCATCCTTGAGGGCTTGGTGTTGGTCATCGGCCAATTGCCAAAAGCGCTTGCGCCCGGAGAGCAAGTGGCTCATTTCTAGTCCAAGACCCAAGTTGCGATCCTCAACTTGATAGTTGATGGCTATGGGCAAATGGCCAATGGCCGCGCGGTCGCTGGCCGAGGCGATGAGATCGGCATCGCCTATGGGAGAGGATCCCTCGGCTTTGGGAGAAGACCATCCCTGCATCGCCGCCAGTCTGGTCCACGGCCCTTCCTTGGAGCGGCCAGTCCTGTCGTGTAGGGCTTTGAGGGCGGGATCATGTAACAGACCCCAGAGCTTAGCTTGCCAGTAGTAAGACATGGTGTTTTCGCTGGAGAAACAGAACAGTTAGGAACTCCTCGAACATCGATCTGATCCCGGCCAGCCCTCAGTTTTCTTCAGTATTTCTCAATAGCCGTTGTTTGACCAAAAACCCAGAACCTGAGGGCGAACCGATGTCTTTAGCCTACGGAGAAGTGGAAAGATCCCCTTCCAACTTCCCTTCTGCCCAGGTCAATTTGGGAAACAGCTCTTCCAGGCCAGGCAGCAGGTCTTGCAAAACAAAGCTTTCTAGAGCTTCGCTGTTCAAAGGGTCTAGATTCATCTGCACATGGGCAACATCGTTGCGGTACTGGCTGAGGCGAGACCAGAGATCGGCAAGCTGCTTGGCGTCGGGCACATGGGTGGTAATAGGAGGAAGCGCCTGGGGCTGGTCTTCCCGTGGGATGAGGGATCGGCCCGATTCGCCAGTCGCAGGGGGATCTCCAAGGGGCTGGTCTTTCCGCGGAATGAGGGATCCCAGTTGGTGTTCGATCTCCTGCCGCGCTTCCCGCTGGCGGTAGTTGGGCAGCCCCTCACACAAGCAGAGGGCCGAGATCACCCACTCCCGAGCTAAGAGAATTGCCTGCGTGGTGAAGCGTTTCTCCACATACCAGCGCAGCAGTTGAAATTGCTTTTGAACTTGAGCCTTGGCATCCGTAGCTCTGTCTGCTGGCAAAGCCAGTTGGCTGTAGCTATCCTGAATGCTTCGCAGCAGCAGACCAAAAGGCTTGGCAAATTGGCCCACCTCTTCTGCCAACTCCTGGGTGGAGTGCCTTTGCAACCTAAGCAAGTCATCCTCCAAAAGGCTGACCGGTCTTACCAGCTCCAGGGAACGAGAGATATTGCGGATGGCTTGGCCAAAGTTCTGCAGCCGGATGGGCTTGGGATCCCTTTTGCCGAGCTTTGGTTGGCGGTAAAAGTCCCGTTGAACTGTATCCAAAAGTTGGCCCAACTCCAAGGCCGAGCCGGTGCTGATGAATTTGTCGGTAGCTGTCAGCCAATCCAAAAGACGAAGGGCGGGGGTGAGATCGATAATGGGGGTTTCCGCTTGGCCAGAGCGGTACAGACCATAGTAGAGACCCTGAATCTCTACATTTTTGGCCTTGCGCAAAAGGGCAGCTCCCAAGAGCACCAGTAGGGGGATGGAGCGAAAGGCGTGGGTGATATCGAAAACCAGCCGCGTATGGGGCTTGATGCTATCGACCAGCACATCGAAGATCTCCCAGGTCTCTGCCTCGGTTTTCCCTTCAGGAATGGCCTTGGCAATTTTCTCCACGTGGGGGGGTAGGCAGTCCTGTAGATGCTTCCAATGGGTGTCATGTGCTTCTTGGGTTAGCAGCACAATCACCCTCTCGATGTCAAAGAGCTGACAGAGGGCTTTGGCAACATAACGGGTTCTATCGGCTTTCCGCTCCCCAAAAACATACACCGTCTCGCTGTAGGGGCTGGTGCCTAGAGTGGTCAAAAGGGTATTAGCCATAGGGATCCTCTCGATGACGGCTTTCAAGCATTGAAGCACGGGCATCTTCAAGCTACTGCAGCTTGGAAGCCCCCCCTTCTCAAGTTGCCTGGAGAGGGTTCTGGGTTGAATGTTGCTCTATCCTCTCCCGAAAAGTGGCATCCTCTGCTCAGCCGGTGCCAGAAAGATGGGGATCTCTACCCCCAAAATTGAGTGGAGCCATCTTGCCGCTGGATTTGGATCCCTGCTCGACAACTGTTTCAAAACGGTGAAGGTGGGGGATGTCAGAGCTAGCCTAGACAGAGATTCGGCCATCCTAAACAACGGGGATCCTGTGATGCTATCGACTCCAGAGTTGTCCATTTCAGGTCAAAAGCTAACTCCCGAACAGTTTCTGGCCTTGCCGGAGGGGGATATTGTCTATGAGCTAGTCGATGGGCGGGCCGTCTCCAAAAACGAACCCATGTCGCCAAAGCGCTTCCATGCTCGTCTCCAACCGGTGTTGTGGCAAATTTTGGAGGACTGGTGCTCTAGCCCTGAGTGTCCTAAGCCTGGGTCAGCACATACTGAGTGGGCAGTTGTTTTAACACGAAAGGCAGAGCCCTGGATCCCAGTTCCTGATGTTACTTACATCTCTAACGAGCGGTTGCCGGTTGAGGCCATGACCGATGAACCTTGTTTTGCCATTCCCGAGTTGGTGATCGAGATCCTTTCTCCTGGCCAGAGTTTTGGAGCCATAGCCCAGAAGGCAACCGATTATCTAGAAGCTGGGATCCCCAGGGTTTGGGTTGTGGATCCCCAAGCCAAGAGCATCACGGTCTTCTATCCCGATGCCCCGCCGCGCACCTTTACGGGATCCCAAGCCATTCAAGATGATTTCCTGCCGGGTCTAAAGGTGATCCCTCAAGATGTATTCGCTCAAGCCCGGATCCCTTAGGGGGTACCTAGCGAGCCCACGATAATCAGAGTTAGTTCCAGAAAGAGAGCATCCGGCAGAGGTGGCCACCCGCTCGGGTCTGGAGCTGATTGGCTCAGGAATGCCGAAGGGATCCGGCAGCGATATTCCCTGCTATGGGCTAATGGCGAGACGGAAAAGCTTCTCATCGGCTAGTTGAAGAACTTCCTGCCCTGCAGTCGCCAGTTGTTCCGGGGGCAAGTTCCGGTATTTGTCAATAAACTCGGGCAAAACTTGAAACTCCACCCGCTTGCCGGTCTCTCGGTGGATGACCACGCTGCGCATTTTTTCAAGAGATTCGACCTCCACCAGCTTCAAGTTCAACTTGCCCAAACTGGCCCCTGTTGCAGCATGCAAGCCATCCACAATGCACACGAACGGGATCTCTGCCGGCGACTCGTGAATGACCTCCACCAGAAAACGGTTCCTAGAAGTGTGGGGAGTTGGACTCATCAAGCCCAGCTCCTGCAGAGCGCGCATCCCCATGCGATAGCCGACCACGGCCCAAGGCCCAGCTCCGCCATGAATTTCCGTTACTCGCTGAATGGCCGCCGCCGTCGAGTCCGTTGCAGAACTGGTGACCGGATGAGCTGTCGCCGGCGCTCCCAGAGTTAGCTGAAGTGCAATCAGCAAAAGAGAAAGCTGCTGTGGCTTGGCAATGGATGACAGGTTCATAGGCAGCGAGAGAGCTGATAAAGAGGAGATGGGTCAAGCCATCCTAAGCTCTACCCTTCGAGGTTGCCTATGCGGGGGTAGGGGATCCAGCCCTCTTCTGGGAACTCTTCCGAAAATCACCTCCTGGCTGAAGAGGGCTAAGACCAATGGTATTGTCAGAGGTAAGCCCCTGGGCGTTGAGCACTTTCACGTGGCTGCTGTGGTCGAAAGTGCCTTGCTGCTGGCAGCAGGCCTTAGCACCCCTGACTGCCCTTTCCACTGATCGCCCTGGGGCGCCGCGCGCTGCTTGACAGAAGCGGGCTGTGTTCACTAGCATTTCTTACATATGTTTCAGGTGGCAGCTGTGTGATGAGCCACTCAATGACTGCTGAAGCTTCAATGGCAAACCCAACACATGTCCCTTACGAAGCTCCCGTAGTGGACCTATGCCTGCCCGTGCGAGGAACTACCCTCCCAGCAGATCACGGGTACGCTCTACTCGCGGCGCTATGCCACCAAGTACCAACACTGCACCGAAACCCTCACATCGGGATTTTGACAACAGCGGGAATTGGAGACAGACGAGGCAAAATCTTACTGACTCCGCACTCCCACATTAGAATTCGGCTGCCCATGGAAGCAGTGCCGGAGGTGTACAAGCTAGCCGGCAAGCAATTGAAGATTGGATCTCACGAAGTACAGCTAGGAATCCCCAGGATTTTTACTCTCAAACCAAGCACTTCCCTAAAAGCCCGAATTGTTACAATCAAGGGCTACACCGAGCCAGATCCATTTGTGCAAGCTGCCCAAGACCAGTTAGAGAAGCTTAATATCTCAGGCCGGGTATCAGTACTGCAAGATAAAACTGGGAAACCCTTGCGCAAGACCTTGAGAATTAAAGGGCATACGATTGTAGGTTTCTCAACCTTAGTAGAGAACCTACAGGAAGAAGACTCAATTCGCCTCCAGCAGGTAGGGCTAGGTGGCCGGCGGCGCATGGGTTGTGGATTCTTTTTGCCGTGCAGGTGAGGATGACTCTACAATGTTTAAGTTTTTGCTAGCAAAATCGCTGGGAAAATGGGATCCCAGCTACCAATCTAAAGAAGAGTATGCTCAGGCAAGGGGCGCTGCTAAACTTGCAGGCCATGTTGCGGCTGTCTTGTCAGCGGCTGAAGTCTTCTCAGATCGTCTAGGACAGACTATTTGCAAGCAGTTAGGGTTAAGTGACTCAAATCGTTTGGGAGCTGTTGTCAAATTAGGAGCTTATCTGCACGACTGGGGTAAAGCCAATCAACATTTCCAGGAGATGGTTTATCTCAAGTCATCGATCCTAGACACTAACTCGAAAGCAGAGCTTGAAAAGAGTTGGGGAAGTCATAACAGAAGGCAACTTATCCGACACGAGTTTTTAAGTGGCATACTTGCTTTACAGGTCAGTGCATTTCGAGAGTGGCTACAGAAAGCATTTACTGAAGAGGAGCTCCTCTTAGCTGCCTGGACAGCAATTGGACATCACCTCAAAGCGGGAGTGAATTCTCAGGGCAAAGAATCTCACAAAATTACGGAGTTGTCTGATGGCTCAGGATCTGAGATTTACGTTTATACTGGCCATCCAGACTTTCAATCTGTGTTGAGGCTCGGATCGCAGAGACTAGGGCTACCATCAGAGATTCCAAGTGTACCCTCAGCAAGTTGGGAAAGAGACCAACTGGAACAGCACTTGCGTGCATTGGTAGATCAGTTTCGAGACTTTGCTCAAAATTTTAGCTTTGAGAGACAGATATTAATAGCGGCTGCTAAGGCAACAGTAATTGCTGCAGATTTAGCAGGATCGGTCTTGCCAGTGGAGGGAGAAAACTTGCAAAGCTGGGTTTCTAATACCTTGAGTTTAGCTCTCCAAGAAAGTGAATTAGAGCAACTGATTACCCAGAAACTAGGAAAAAACTCCCTGCGTCCCTTCCAAGAGCAAATGGCTGCTGCCACTCATCGAGTAACACTGGTCAAGGCAGGCTGTGGTACAGGCAAGACCTTGGGAGCCTACGCTTGGGCGAAAAAGTGGGCATCGGGAAGGCGACTGTTTTTTGGCTATCCGACCACCGGAACGGCTACTCAGGGCTACTTGGACTACGCCGAGGGATCCCCAATAGAAAAGGCACTGATGCACTCACGAGCAGATTTGGATCGAGAACTTTTATTGACCGGCGAAGGCGAAGAGGATGAGGGTGCTTCGTTTCGTTTGGCAGCGTTGCAAGTATGGAGAAAGAAACTGGTTATCTGCACTGTAGACTCTATTTTAGGGTTAATCCAGAACAATAGAAGACCACTATTTTCTTGGCCAGCTCTAGTTCAATCTGCCTTCGTTTTTGACGAGGTACATGCCTATGACAATCAGTTGTTTGGCTCTTTGCTGAGATTTTTACAGGCTTTTCGAGGCGCACCTATCCTACTGATGAGCGCCAGCTTCACCCCAGGGCGACTTGAGGCGATTAAACGGGTGATGAGTGAGTTGGGTGAACCTATTGGGGATCCCATTGAAGGGCCTCAAGAGCTAGAAGAGCTGAAGCGCTATCAAATACGAGAAATTCAACCAAAGGAGGATCCCATCAATTCCGAATCCATTTGGTCGGAAGTTACTAAAGCAGTTCAAGAGAACCAAAAGGTATTGTGGGTAACCAATTCAGTTGCCAGTTGCATTAACATTTATCGAGAGGCTCAGAAGAAGCTAAAAGACATTGAAGCCAAAGTTTTAATTTATCACAGTCGATTTCGTTATAAAGATAGACTTAGAAAGCATGAGCAGATTATTAACGCTTTTGGTCAACCAGGGCCTGTTCTCGCTGTTACTACACAGGTTTGTGAAATGTCCTTAGATTTAAGTGCAGACTTGCTTATCTCTGCTATGGCTCCAGCGACATCTTTAATTCAGCGACTAGGTCGCCTCAATCGAAGAATGAAAAGCGAGCAGGAGGGATCCCGTGTAGCTCTTTTCTACGAATGGAACGAACACCTCCCCTATGGCGCAGCAGAATTAGAAACTGGCCGGCAGCTGCTTGAACAGCTTAGAGAACTTGAGTATATTTCCCAGCGAGACCTGGCTGATATCATCTCTCAGCTCAGCCGGGAAGAGCCTGCCAGGGTGAAGTCAGCATGGCTTGATCAAAACTGGTGCACTTATCCAAGTTCCCTGCGAGAGGCCGGCTACACGATAACAGTGCTTCTGGCAGAAGATCAAGACGCTATTTGGAAGGCTGCTGAAGTCAGACAGAAGAAAGCTCTAGATAAGGGCCAAAAGCTATCGAGAATGCAAGCTTTTCTACAAGAAGCTCAAGCCTGGTCAATTCCAATTCGGATCCCAGATAAAAAGACGGAGTGGTGGAACTGGAGGCGACGCGGATTCTACTTCGTCACAGAGCCTGGATATATCAACTACAGCGAGGAATTTGGTACGCCATGACCGAATTAAAGTTGCATCTGGGACACCCCGGATTAACCCTGCTACATCGAGCGGGCTTAGCCGGACTATGGATGACCCTCAAGCAGCTAGAGCAGGAAATTCCACCAGAAAAGCGCCCAGGGTCACTAAGTTGGGAGTTGACGCCACGACAAGTTCAACTGTTCTGGGAAGGGAATGACTTTGAAGTGATTGATTGGTTGCTCAAAGAGTCCTTCCAGCTTGACAATGGGTTAATCGCACTGCGAGGGATCGACAGTAAGTCGATGCGAAAAGACTCCCAGGTAGTCATCCATCAAGGAATCCTGGGAACATTTCTACAACATGCCAAAACCCGTAAAGTTATTGGCGAGCAAACTCAATCTTTAGAGATTGATGAGGATCATCCGCCTGTCATTATCAAGTATAAAGCTTTAGAAAGCTACGTCCATCAGGAATTTGCCAAAAATCTATGTGATAAAAACGGTAATTGGCTTAAGCAGCCAATTAGCATTGCTGGCTGGCTTAATCCTGGTGCAGTTGTTCGCCACAATGCATTTCCCTCGGATACAAGCTTTGAAGAATCTCCAGAGATGGCCTTTATACTTCTCTACGCTCCTGTTTCTTGCTGCTACTACATACTTCGCTCGCGGCTGCGAGATCAGAAAGCTCAATATGCCCTGGTAGTTCCCGAGATTACCGATATGGAGGTCTATGCAAGCTACCGGCAAGATCCCCAGCTTCGTTATGCAGCCTACCAGGATTTTCATGCTTCGAGTTTGGGAGATGCTGGGCTTAGGTTTTTGACGTACCAAGGGATTGCAGAATCTGCTAGGGAATTTAAGGTAAAACGATGTCAGGTTCTAACTCTAGGTGTTGTTCCGTGGTCGAGCCAACAAAAATCTCGCACAGATCTACTTACTGTAGAAGCAGAATATCGCGTCTGTAAAAACTACCAGATCTGCAAAGCAGTGTTACCAGATCGAGTTGTCGTCAAGGCAAAAGCAGAGGAAGGCAGTTTCATTGCAACAAGTTTTACTCGTGAGATGATTGCTGAAAATCTGGCAAGGGGTTACTCTTGGTATGCCGGATTTGCAGAGCAGGTTAATAGCAACGAGCAGTTTAAGCAGCTATGTTACGAGCGCGGAGGTCTAAACGAAATGGTCATGAAAACAGAAATGGATGACAGAGAGCGCTGGTTTGTTCAGGCTTGTCATGAAGCCATTCGCTTTACCTATGGTCGGTTATCTCAGAAAACCCAGGATAGGGGAGAGTTTACTAACTTCGACAGAGAAAATATACGTATTCGCACTGGTCTGACTCGATGCAAAAACGCGGAAAGCTTCCGCGAGTTTATTACTAGCTTTTGGGCGCGGGCTGGAAGAATACCGACACTGCAAGAGCATTGGGATGACTTGATGGGTTTAGTTATGGATCCCAAGGAATGGAAAAAAGCGCGAGACTTAGCTCTTCTAGCGTTGGCCAGCTACAAAGGCAAGGAGCGACAGGAAGAACTTCAGGATGAGCTTGACGAGGATGATGTTGACTTGATTGTACTTGCCGAGCTAGAGGAGGACTGAAAGTGTAAAGCAAGAGCCAGAAAGTCAAGTAAAAAGTTGATGCAGCAACGACTTAACAGTTCAGTTTGAAGAATTAGCTTGGAGGAAGATTATGACTTTGCACCTGTTTGGCAACATCTTGACCAGCTACGGCACCGCTGCCAACAACCGCGGTGAGAATGAAGGCAACATCACTACCCTGCAAAAGATCCTCTGGAAAAATGAGGTGCACACTACCGTCTCTGCTGAAGCAATCCGTTGGGCCCTGCGTTACTATTGGCAGGTCTCAGGGAATGGCTGCGAAGTTAACCGACGTTGGAATGATCAAACCAACGACAACGAGTGGCAAGCGCCTAACTTTGATCCCGAGCGGTATATCGATGATGATGTCCTAGGCTTTATGCGTGCGGAAGGGGCTAAAGTAGATGCCTCAGACGAAAACTCATCCAGGAAGAAGGGAGAGAAGTTACCAAAGGGCACTACCACTGCTCGGCGAGGTGTTTTGGAAGTAACTCGGGCAGTTTCTACTCGACCCTACAGCGGAGATGTAACCTTCAACGCGAAAAGTGGCCAGAAGGGATCCACTTCTCTCTACGGAACGGAGGTTCATGCTACTCGCTATCAGTACGGCTTTGCAATGACTCCTGCTCGGCTCCACCGGCAAGACCGAGTAATCGAAGTGTTAAACGGACTGGTTTCGTTGGGGGAAGTAGCTGGCAATCACTCTCGCTTTCTCTATGACTTTTCACCGGATAGCATAGTCCTGCGCTGGACACACGACTTTTCGCCACGCCTGCTCTACTGTTTTGAAGAAAACTCTGATGGAGAAATCAGCATGCCGGACTTAGTGCGTCGAGTGCAAGTGGGGGATATAGCTCCTCAAGAGCTATGGCTGGCAGGAGCTGCTGCCGAAACTGAGGACGGGGAGAAGCTAGCCCAGTTGGGTGCTCATGTAAGTCCAGGCATTAAGTCAACAGTTAATCAACTTATCAGCTTGATTAGGCAGCAAATTTCTTGTGAGGAGGCAGCATGATTCGGCTCCACGTTGAGGTGCCTATCGCCTGTTTTCGTCAATCTTGGGCCAGGGAGTTTGCCGAAACTTATCCGGTGCCGCCACCGGCTACTGTTTATGGAATGTTGCTTTCCCTGCTGGGAGAATGGGATCGGCATCGATATTGCGGATCCCAACTGGCAATTGCTCTCCTGAGCCAACCCCAGCTTTCTACAGTGATCCGTACCCTTCGTCGTTTTAAGACAAAAGATATTCAGCATCCAAACAATGCCCGTCCTGACTACCAACAATTGCTGACCGATGTGCAAATCGCAGTTTTGGTCAATGGATCCCTTGCTCATGACTTGGAAAGAGCCTTTGAAAATCCTGAATTAATTGACCGATCTGGGGGACTAAGCCTAGGAGAGAGTCGTGACTTAGTTAACTCGGTAAGACCAATTCAGAAAGTCCCTTCAGGGGGAAGATGGCTAATTCAAGATGAGGATGGGATCCTGACCTTGCCGTATTGGGTTGATCACGTGGGATCGCGGGATACTCGCTGGCGAAGATACTCACTCCGAACTCTTGAAGGTGATGATGTGCCGGAGTTAGCCTGGACGGAAATTTGCCCAAACTAAGCCGTGAGAATTCCAAGCTGTTGGTTCTAGACTTATCAACCTTAGGTCGAAGGCTTATTTCCGAACAGCCTATTAACCCTGCCAGGAGAAGATCTTGCGTGGAGCCTGAGTTTTGTCTCTGCTCAAAGAGAAAGCTGTTCTAAGATTGCTGAAGAACTCTATATTTTCATATTTCGGAGTATCAGATTATGCCGGCATCACTAATCGATTTCCCCGCACAGATAGATTCAGATTTGATTCGTGTTTCAGCACTGCACGCATTGGCCTACTGCCCACGACTATTTTATCTAGAGGAGGTCGAGGAGCTCTATACGGAAAACGCAGCTATTTTTGCCGGTCGGCGGTTACACACAGAGCTGGAAAAGCAAGAGGGAGAGGAGTGGGAGGATCTATTTCTAGAAAGCGAAGAACTGGGCTTGCGGGGAAGAGTGGATGCTTTGCGCACTCGCGATGGACAGATCATTCCCTACGAGCATAAAAGGGGTCGGTCAGCACGGGATCTGGACAACCAGCCTCAAGCCTGGGAGAGTGACCGGTTGCAGATTTTGGCCTACGCCTATCTCGTGGAAACAGCTTTGGGGATCCCAATTCCCGAAGGACGAATTCGGTACCACGCAGATAATGTGCTCGTACACGTACCCCTTGATGATGCTGGGCGCCAAGCTGTACGTCAGGCAATTGAACAAGCGAGGCTGCTGCGCCAATCTCCTCTGCGGCCCCCAATTACCGACAATGAGCGGCTGTGTGCGGGTTGCTCCTTAGCTCCCGTGTGTTTGCCCGAAGAAGCACGGCTAGCTCATGACAGAGAATGGCAACCTATTCGCCTGTTCCCGGAAGATGACGAACGGCAATGTGTCCACATTCTAGAGCCAGGGGCACGGGTAGGGCGCAGTGGATCCCGTCTCAAAGTTACCTACCGAAACCAAAGCGAAGAGTTTATCTCCGCTCAGCAAACTGGACAAATTGTGCTGCATGGTTTCTCTCAAATTTCAACTCAAGCCATTCATTTCTGCGCCGAACAATACATTGGAATTCACTTAATTTCGGGAGGTGGACGCTATGTCGGCAGCCTGGATCCCCGATATGGGAGCATCCAGCGCCGCATTCGACAGTATCAGGCCCTGAGCAATCCTGAAATGTGCCTGAGACTAGCCCGAAAGTTGGTGAGGTGTCGAGGCCAGAGCCAGCGCAAGTTCTTAATGCGCTTGGGATCCCAGCGTTCGCCGGAGGTAGAACAAGCTATCGAACAAATGAAGCGATTGCTCAAGCAAGTTGATCAGGCAGACTCTTTATCAAGTCTATTGGGACTGGAAGGAAACTTAGCAGCGCTCTACTTTTCTGCCTTGCCTCATCTGCTGTCTGATGCAGTACCTGAGGAAATGCGATTTTCAGGACGAAATCGAAGACCTCCCAAGGATCGCTTTAACGCCTTGCTTGGGTTCGGCTATGCCCTTTTGCTTAAAGATGTAATGAATGCTATTTTGACAGTTGGATTAGAGCCCGCCCTGGGTTTTTATCACCAGCCTCGCTCCCAAGCGCATCCTCTGGCTCTTGACTTGATGGAGATCTTCCGTGTTCCTCTTGTAGATATGCCAGTCGTAGCCTCAGTTAACCGACGGCAATGGGATCCAGACGCAGATTTTACAGTACGAGGCCAACAAGTTTGGCTCAGCGAAGAGGGACGTAAGAAGATGATTCGGATTTACGAAGAGCGCAAGCGAGAAAAGTGGAAGCACCCAGTTACTCATTACTCTCTTACCTACTGCCGTTTAATAGAGCTAGAGGTTCGTCTTTTGGAAAAAGAGTGGAACGGCGAAGCAGACTTGTTTGGAAACTTAGTTGTGAGATAGATTATGGCAGAGCATAAGGTTTGTTACTTGGTGTGCTACGATATTCGCTGCCAGAAGCGGTGGCGGAAAGCGTCCAAGTTATTGGAGGGATATGGAGAACGAATTCAGTACTCAATTTTTCGTGCCTGGCTAACATTGCGAGAACGAGAGAAACTGCGTTGGGAGCTAGAGAAAATTCTAAAACCAGAGGATGACCTCTTGCTTGTGGGGATCTGCAACCGCTGCTTGGAGCGGGTGCTCGCCTCGAACCGACCAGAAAGTTGGCCAGAACGACAGGATGGCTACAGGATCTGTTAAAAAGCAAGGATCTATCGTTGTGAAAGACGCTCTAGCCCCCAAAAGACCTGAAAGTCTTGTCGGAAGAGGGTTCCAGGGATTTTCGACCACCTGGAGTTGCTTGCAAAATCCCGGCTCCCTTACGAGAAAACCTTTTGCCGGGCCCAGTGCGTTAGGAGACCTGTCTTCTAGCTGGCAGTTGGTGTATAGAATAAGGGTACATGCTTGCAAAGGCTCCATCCGAGCCTTGCAGAGTAAGAATCCTGGGGTGCGCCATGATTTTCCTCTGATTGCCGTAAGGCGTTGAGCACTCTATATCCCCCTACCCCTATAGGGGGGTTAGAGAGATGATTTTCCTCTGATTGCCGTAAGGCGTTGAGCACAGGTTGCTCCAATGAGCAAAGAACGTCAAAACTTGTATGATTTTCCTCTGATTGCCGTAAGGCGTTGAGCACTACTAGACAGGGAGGGACAGAAGCTTTGGGACAGTTATGATTTTCCTCTGATTGCCGTAAGGCGTTGAGCACTCAGAATATCAATAGACGAGACCAGGGGATGGGTTATGATTTTCCTCTGATTGCCGTAAGGCGTTGAGCACCTGTGGGATCCTTGAGCTCTGCTCAGAGCAGCTGCATGATTTTCCTCTGATTGCCGTAAGGCGTTGAGCACGTATTGAACCGTCAACTTTGCCCTCCCCAGGATCGGCGATGATTTTCCTCTGATTGCCGTAAGGCGTTGAGCACAGAGTCTATTATCGAGTATCCAGAAGACTGGGTACATGATTTTCCTCTGATTGCCGTAAGGCGTTGAGCACGGGATCTATCGGGTAGCTGTACTAGGTCGTGTTGATCTTATGTTAGGATAGAGAGAATAATTTATAGAGGAAAGAGGATGAAGTTGGTTTTTTTAGATGAAAACAAATGGCAGAAG
>NZ_JBSRZW010000024.1:0-54162 GCF_054058015.1 Thermostichus sp. MS-CIW-30 | reverse complement strand
GTTCTCCTCGGCAGACTGGGCGCGGCTTTCTTGGATGGACTGACGCAGCTCCTCGATTTCCCGCAGACGGGCGGCGTTCTCCTCGGCAGACTGGGCGCGGCTTTCTTGGATGGACTGACGCAGCTCCTCGATTTCCCGCAGACGGGCGGCGTTCTCCTCGGCAGACTGGGTGCGGCTTTCTTGGATGGACTGACGCAGCTCCTGGACGGATTGGCAGAGCTCCCGGATTTCTCGGCTGTTGGCAGCAGTCTGTTCAGCCGTCCAAGCCAGCAGTTGCTCCACTCGGTCTAAGCGGTCTTGGCTCTGACTATTCACCCTGATGCCTCGCCTTGTGAGTCTCTTGACAAACTGCAACCGATCATAAACGAAGTTGAGCTCTGCCAAACAGGATAGGGGGAATGGTCATTCCCAGAGCCGCCGGATTGGAGAGCGATGCAGCAACTGGTGGGCTTCGGCCAGCAACTCCGGGATAGGCAGATGTTCTGGGCAGCGGGGTAAGCAGTCACCGCATTCGGTACAGCGGTCGGCAAGTGACCCCGGAAACCAATGCCCAGCTTGGCCGAACATGTTGTAGCGGTACTGGGCAAACTCCGTCATCTCGTGGGCAATGGCCAAGTTGCGCAAACGCAGCACTTCGGGAATGTGGATCCCTTCTGGGCAGGGCAGGCAGGCGTAGCACTGGGTGCAGCGGCTGGATCCCAAGCGTTCCTGCTCGGCTTGGCGCAACCGCTCCTGAATCTGAGGGCCATCCACCCACCAACGGTCGGGATCCTGTAAAGCCGACAAGGCCACCTGTAGCTCCTCAGGATGAGTGATGCCCAGGCTGAGGGTGTGAACACGGGGATCCGCCAGCAAAAAACGATAGGCAAACTCCAAGGGGCTGAAAGGTGCACAGCACTCCTGCAGGTGTTGGGGCGGGCGATAGAGCATTCCCCCTTTATCGGCAGGAGAAATGATGAACACGCCCATATCTTGCTGGGCAGCCGCTTCTAGGGCCGGTGCATTGCGCTGTTGGAAAAAGTGATAGTGCAAATTAACAAAGTCAAAGCATCCTGTCTGGATGGCCTGCAAAATTAACTCCAGGGATCCATGGGTGGAAAAACCAATGTAGCGCACCCAGCCTTCTTGCTGGAGCTGCTGGAGAATCGGCAACCCTTTCTGCAGCACCCACTCCAGATGTTCCGGCAGGTTGATGCCATGAAAGGCAAATTGATCCAGGTAATCCACCCGCAGACGGCGCAGGGATCCCTGAAGCCGCTCTCGCAACCCATCTGTGGGAGTGAGTTTGCTGGTCAGAATCAACTGATGGCGTGAAAAGGGCAGGGTTTGCAAAATCTCGCCCAAGAGCACCTCGGCATGGCCATAAGCCTGAGCCGTTTCGATGTGGTTGATCCCTGCGGCTAGGGCTGCCTCAACGGTTGCCTGAGCTTGATCCCTGGGCACATTGACCAAGCGCATGCTGCCCAGAGAAAAAACCGAGACCAGCTGTTGGGTGCGCCCAAAGCGACGGTAGAGCATTGCGGTTGAGGTAGCACCGGCAACTTCCATCAAGCCACCCCCTGGAAACGAGAAACGGCCTCAGATTGTCGGGTACAGACGGCATTTCCCTCAGGGGATTGGGGGTTTTTGCCCAGCAGTTCTGCCGCCAGCAGGATCGCCTGCTTGAGGCTCTCGCATCGGGCCACCCCTTGGCCGGCAATGTCGAAGGCGGTGCCATGATCGGGAGAGGTGCGAACAAAAGGCAACCCAATTGTCAGGTTGACTGCCCGGTCAAAAGCCAGCATCTTCACCGGGATCAAGCCCTGATCATGATAGAGAGCCAAGTAGGCATCTGCCACAGTTGGGGATCCCTGGCCATGCCAGGCTTGCGCGGGAGCCAGCCACATGGTGTCGGGGGGAAGCGGCCCCCAAATTTGGGCGTGGGCATAGGTGCGCAGCAGCTCGGTCAGCCATTCTTTTTCCTCCGATCCCAGTTGCCCCTGTTCGCCGGCATGGGGATTCAGGCCGGCTACTGCAATCACAGGATCCCGGATCCCAAAGGTGTGGCGCAGGGATCCCACCAGCACATTCAGCTTTGTCCGCACCCGCTCTGGAGTCAGCACGGTGGGCACTTGGCCGAGGGGAATATGGGTGGTGGCCAGCAAAACCCGCATCTGCCAACCGCTGTGGGGGGAACGGGCAACAAACATCATCCCGTAGTGCTCAGACCGACTCAGCTGGGCCAAAACTTCTGTTTGACCAGGGAACCGATGGCCGGCTCGATGCCAGAGATACTTGGCGATGGGCGCTGTCACGATCCCCTGAAACTCGCCCCGCAGCGTCTGTTCGATTGCCGTTTTCAGGTAAACAAAACTGACCCCACCACTGTCAGCATCCCCTTGACCAATACAGCCAGGCTGTAACCGAAAGCCTGTGTCGCATTCCAGCATCGGGATCCCTGCCGGATGGGCCAATGGAGCCGGCGACCGATCTCTCAGCAGGCGATAGGTGGCTTCTAGAACCTGCCGATCCCCTACAACCGTGATGTGGGCGCAAGACTGCACCTCAGGATCCGCCAGCGCCTTGAGCACAATTTCCGGCCCAATTCCCGCGGGATCCCCCAAGGTCAGCGCCAGTTTGGGCAGTGCAAGGCTCATGGTGTCTTTTCTTGAGAAGACAGATGATCTCCATTTTGCAGGGGAAAGAGAGTGCTGAGGAAAGCTGTGGGGAAGGTCGCCATCCCTTTGAGCCAGAATGCTGAGCTCAGCCTATCCAGTCAGCTGCAAGGGGATCCATGCCGGCAAAATGGTTTAATGAGGGTTTAGCGATATTGAACCTCTATGGCCGAGACATTCCTTTACAACGCCTTGCGTGCTGCCCTCGACGAAGAAATGGCCCGGGATCCCAACGTATTTGTTTTGGGAGAAGATGTCGGCCATTACGGCGGCTCCTACAAAGTCACCAAAGACCTGTATCGCAAGTACGGGGAGATGCGCCTGCTGGATACCCCCATTTGCGAGAACAGCTTCACCGGCCTGGCCATCGGGGCAGCCATGACCGGCTTGCGCCCGGTGGTGGAAGGGATGAACATGGGCTTTCTGCTGCTGGCCTTCAACCAAATTGCCAACAATGCCGGTATGCTGCGCTACACTTCCGGGGGCAATTTCAAGATCCCGATGGTCATCCGCGGGCCGGGCGGGGTGGGTCGTCAGTTGGGAGCAGAACACTCGCAGCGGCTAGAGGCCTACTTCCAAGCGGTGCCCGGGCTTAAGATCGTGGCCTGTTCAACTCCCTATAATGCCAAGGGCTTGCTCAAGTCCGCCATCCGCGACGACAACCCCGTTCTCTTTTTCGAGCATGTGCTCCTGTACAACTTGAAAGAAGATCTGCCAGAAGAGGAATACCTTTTGCCTCTGGACAAAGCCGAAATCGTCCGATCCGGCTCCGATGTTACCCTGCTCACCTACTCCCGCATGCGCTACCACGTGCTCAAGGCCGTGGACACTTTGGTGCAGCAGGAGATCGACCCTGAGGTGATCGATTTAATCTCGCTGAAACCTTTAGATATGGGAACCATTGCCGCTTCGGTGCGCAAAACCCATCGGGTGATCATTGTTGAGGAAGACATGAAATCGGGTGGCATTGGGGCGGAACTGACAGCTCGCATCATGGAAGAACTGTTCGATGAGCTGGATGCGCCGGTGATGCGTTTGGCTTCGCAGGACATTCCCACCCCCTACAACGGCACGCTGGAGGCGGCCACCATCGTGCAACCTGCAGATATTGTGGCGGCGGTGGAGCGGCTCCTCTACGCGGATTAGAACCCCCAAAAATCCCTACAAAACAGCGCCGAAATCTATCTCCCAGCAACTTGCAAAATCCTCAGGGCAACCTTGCTAAGATTTCCATGGCAGGGATCCGCGAATATGCAAGGCGTACTGCTGATCCTCTACATGTTGGTTGTCAGTGGCCTGATTGCCGTTGTTGGGGATCGGGTGGGCTACCGCATTGGCAAAAAGCGCCTTACCTGGTTTAACCTGCGCCCCCGCCATACCGCCATTCTGGTGGCCGTGGTGACCGGCGTGAGCATCTCCGCCCTGACTTTGGGCACACTGCTGCTCCTCAACCGCTCTCTGTCGGAGGCCCTGTTCAGCTACACCAACCAAATTGCCCAGGCGGAGCAAGAGCTGCGGGCCCTCAACCGCCAAAAAGCCCTCTTGGAAGCGGAAAATGCCGCTCTCAGGGTTGAGCGGGATCACCTCAAGATGGATCTCGACCAATTTCGCAGCCAGCAGTCGGCAGCCCAAACCCGCCTGAGCGAAGTGCGCGATCAGCTGGCAGTGGCGCTGCAGGAGCGGCAGGAGGCGGAGGCCAAGCTGGCGGCAGCCAACGAGCAACTGGCCAAGGTGCAGCCCAGTTTGGATCGAGCCCATGCCGAGTTGGAGGCAGTGAAGGCAGAGGTGGAGTCGGCCCGCCAGGTGATCGCCACCCTGGAGTCGCAAAAACAAGCCCTGCAACTGGATCGGGATCAGCTGGAGCGCTCCCTGGATGTGGTGCAGGCGGCCTTAACCCAACTGGAGAACCAGAAAAACCAGCTTGAGCAGGAGATCGAGCAGCTCAACCAATTGGCGGTGCGGCTGCGGCGGGGGGAACTGGCCATCTTGGCGGGGGAAGTTTTGGCAACAGGAGTTGTGGAGGCTCCAAGAGGGGCAAAACCAGAGGCGATCCGGCGGCAGTTTGAGCACCTTTTGGCCCAGGCGGAACAGCGGGCCCTTGCCCTTGGATCCCAGCCCATGCCCCCTCTGGAAAACGCGATCTTGATCCGCCGGGAGGATGCCGACCAAGCCTTGGAGAAGTTGCGAGAACCCGGTAGCTGGGCGGTGCGCATTCTCTCTGTTACCAACCGGCTCAAGGGGGAGCCTGTGCCTGTGCTCGTGCAGATTTACCCCAACCAGCGGATTTTCGCCAAGGGATCCGTGCTGGCCCACGGGGTGATTCAACCGGGTTTGAGCGAAAATCAGATCCAACAGCAACTGCTGGGGCTGCTGAACCAGGCCAATCAGCGCTCGCAAGAGGAGGGGCTCCTCTCCGATCCCATCACCGGCACTGTGGGGGAGTTCTCCCAGGTCAAGTTTCTGGAGGTTGTGCAGCATCTCCGCCAGAGCACCACCCCTCTGGATGTGAAGCTAGTTGCCGACACCGACATCTACACAGCGGGGCCATTGCGGGTGAGTTTTCTGATGGCAGAAGCTTCCGGTCAACCCGGCTCTTCTGGGGCTCAGCAGGCGGGGCGTCCCGAGGGATGACGGATCCACTCCACCCGGCAAGACTGAAGGGCCAACGAGTGCTGATCGGTTTCGACCCAGGGCGCGACAAATGCGGCATTGCTGTGGTGCAGGTGTTTACGCAAACGGAGCTGAAGGTTTTACACCGGGAGGTGGTCCCTTCCGCGGCAGCGCTGTCTAGACTACAAACGCTCCGGCAACAGTTTCAGGCGGAGCAAGTGATCCTGGGCAATCAGACGACGGCCCAAGCCTGGAAGTCTCAACTGGAATCGATCCTCCCCCCGCAGCAGATTGTCCTGGTGGATGAGCGGCACAGCTCCCAAGAGGCCCGTCAGCGCTACTGGGATTTTCACCCACCGCAGGGATGGGAGCGGCTGTTGCCCAAGGGGATGCGGGTGCCCGCCAAGGCTTACGATGATCTGGTGGCTCTCATTCTGGTGGAGCGGTACTGTCGTGGGCGAGATACGGCTGAGCCGACGTGAGCTTCTACAGGGGATCCTGCTGGGGCTAATGGCGGCAGGATGTGGGGGGCCGGATGCACACCTGCCTCTTGTCGTGGCGCTCAAGCAAGGGATCCCCGCCAGTTTGCTCAACGAGTTTCGCCGCAGGACTCAGGCCCGCTTTCGGCTGCAACTGTTGGATGAGCGGGATCAGTTGTTGGCCTATCTGCAGCAAAGCGTCCAGCCGGCTGATGCAGCCTGGTGGGATCCGGGGGGATGGTTCCGGCGGCGGCTGCCGGTGGCGGCTTTGAGTTTGTTGGGGGCCGACGCTTTGGATCGGGCCATAGCTGCCGGTTGGCTGGCTCCTCTGCCGGCAAGCCTGTTGGGAGAACGATGGCAGAATCTGGATCCCCGTTGGCAAGCTGCGGCACTCCGGGAGGGGCAGATTTGGGGTGTGCCCTGGCGCTGGGGGGTAACGGCCATTGCCTACCGCCGGGATCGGGTGAGGGAGCCCATTCGGGACTGGGCGGATCTGTGGCGGCCTGAGCTGGCCGGCAAACTGACTCTGCCGGATCATCCGCGGGAGGTGATTGGGCTAACCCTAAAGAAAATGGGCCGCTCCTACAACGATCCCCTCAACCCTGAGGATGTGGAATTACGGCAAGAGCTGGGATCCCTGCATCGCCAGGTTTTAACTTACACCTCTTCTGACTACCTGCCCATCTTGCGCTTGGCCGATAGCTGGGTGGCCGTGGGCTGGTCGCAGGATCTCTACGCCACCCAAGCCAACTACCCTGAGCTGGCAGTGGTGATCCCGGCCTCCGGATCCGCCATCTGGTGGGATGTCTGGGTGCGACCCCACGTCGAAGACCATGCCCACACAGAATCAACCCAGACAGATTCCGGATCCCTGTTGGCTGACTGGCTTGATTTTGTCTTGAATCCTGAATTTGCCCCCCGCTTGGTCAATCTGAGCGGGATCCCTTCGGTTTTGCCGCTGGATTTGGCTCAACTTGCCCCACGCCTGCAACGCAGAGCCGACTTGCAAATCTCCACTTGGCAACGCTCGGAGATCTGGCGCCCCCTGAGCTCAGCCGAAGCCGAGTCCTATCTCAACCTCTGGGATCAAATGCGGCGGGGCCTTTTGTAGAAACACAGCGAGCGCGAGCCCTCCACTCTGCAACACTTCGTCAAGGTCCGCAATGCTTCTGAGGAGCTGTGGTAGGATGCCTGCTGTCTGATGAGCCAGTTGCACTTGCATCGAGGAGAGCACCTTGAGTCTGAGAGTTGCTGTTGTGGGGGGCGGCCCAGCCGGAGCCTCTGCTGCCGAAGTTCTGGCCCAAGCTGGAATCGAGACCTTTTTGTTTGAGCGGAAGCTGGACAACGCCAAGCCCTGCGGGGGCGCCATTCCCCTCTGTATGGTCTCCGAGTTCGACCTCCCCGAGGGGATCATCGACCGCAAAGTGCGCAAGATGAAGATGATCTCCCCTTCCAACTATGAGGTGGATATCGCCCTCGAAAAAGAAAACGAGTACATCGGCATGTGCCGCCGCGAGATCTTGGATGCCTTCTTGCGCAATCGTGCCCACCAAAAAGGGGCGGAGCTGATCAACGGCAAGGTAATGCATCTGGAAATCCCCCAGAATGGCCGGGATCCCTACATCCTGCACTACAACGATTTTTCCGACGGATCGAGGCAAGGGGTGCCGCGTTCTTTGGCTGTGGATGTGGTGATCGGGGCGGATGGGTTCCACTCCAAGGTGGCAGAAGCCATTGGTGCTGGCGACTACAACTATGCGCTGGCCTTTCAGGAGCGCATCCGGCTCCCGGACGACAAAATGGCCTACTACGCAGAGCGGGCAGAAATGTATGTGGGGGACGATGTTTCTCCAGACTTTTATGCCTGGGTGTTTCCCAAGTCCAACCATGTAGCCGTGGGCACCGGCACCATGAGGGCAAACCAAGCCCACATCCAAAAGTTGCAAGCTGGGATCCGCGCCCGTGCTGCCGAGCGGATTCGAGGAGGCCAGGTGATCAAGGTGGAAGCCCATCCGATCCCAGAGCATCCCCGCCCGCGCCGCGTGGTGGGCCGTGCTGCTTTGGTGGGAGATGCGGCGGGATACGTAACCAAATCCAGCGGCGAAGGGATCTATTTTGCCGCCAAGTCAGGCCGCATGTGTGCCGAGACCCTTGTCGAGACCTCCAACGGCGGCAAGCGCATTCCCACAGAGGAGGATCTAAAACTGTATCTCAAGCGCTGGGATCGCCAGTACGGCCTGACCTACAAGGTCTTGGACATCCTGCAGCGGGTGTTCTACCGTTCCAATGCCACCCGCGAAGCCTTTGTGGAGATGTGCGCCGACCGGGACGTGCAGAGGATGACCTTTGACAGCTACCTCTACAAGACGGTAGTGCCCATGAGCCCTTGGGTGCAGTTCAAGATCACGGTCAAAACCTTGGGCAGCCTGATTCGCGGCAACGCTTTAGCCCCCTGAGACAACCCTACTGCCACTGGAAGGTCACCGTAACGCGATCCCAGTTGGCCTCGGTTTTCAGCACACTGGCAGAGGCCCTTTGTCCGGGGGGCACGTCGCTGGGCTCAAATGCTGCCACTCGCGTATCGACAACTTCTTCTCCCCGATAGAAGGTGAAACGAGCACGGGCGTTGAGAACCGTGCGGGTGCTGCGGTTGATCGCTTCCACGCTTAGGCGGCTACCGGCCCCCACTCGTTCTTCCCGAATGGATCCCACGATTACAAAATCTCCTGGGCTAGCGGCAGACTCGGCTGGGGTGGCGGTCGGAACTGGGGTGCCAGGCTGTGGGGCCGTCTCGCTTTGCTTGGGATCCGACTGCCTCAGCAGCTCCAAAACACGGGCCAACTCCTGCTGAAAGAAAACAAAGGCTTCCCGCGATTGGTTGGCCACCTGGGCCAAAATCAGTCGATCCGACTCCTCTACCGGAATTTCCAGGAGGGGAGCTGGCCCTTTTAGGGTGACTCGGATGCTGGCGACTTCTTGGTTGATGAACTTATCCAGGTAGGGAAAGATGTTGAGAATGCAATCTTGGAAGGATCCCATCGGCATGATGCGATTGTTGGTCAGCACCAAGTCGGCCCGCTCACAGCTAGTCCGATCCTCCATATCAATTTCCAAGGGCACGCGAAAGGAGCCGAGGCTGGTGTTGGTGATGGTGACCCCAATGCCGTACACCTCCTGCCGCCAGCCGTGAACGATCTCCAGGCTAGGGCTGGTCACTTCCTCGGTGAAATACTCTCCGGCCCAGGTCGGGGATCCCCACAGAGGCAGGGCCAATAGCAGCACAGGGAAATGGCAGGTCAGTCTCCCCTTCACCTCAACCTTCCTTCACTCAACTTGCGGACTTTGGGGCAGAGCAGCGGTGTTTCTTGCTCCCCCGGAATGGCAATAGCCTAACCCAGGGCTGGCGCAAACCAGCGAGGGCAGTCTTTAACCAGAGTAATCTTTTCAACTTCAAGGCTAACGGCTTTGAACCTCATCCGCTCTGCCCAAAAATAACCCGGTGCCTATCTTCATCAAGCTGGGGGTTGCCTTGGCGGTGGATCCCAGGGGCCATTTTGTCGGGGCAGCGCCACCGGCTCTGCCGTTTTCCGCTGGGATCCCGTCTGCGATAGGATCAGAAAGTTCAGCTTACTAGCGCAGGAGCCCCGCACTGTACCCGTAGGGTCAGTGTCGGGAGGAATGCGGAAGTTACGATAGAACCATGACCCAAGTCCTGACCGTCTCCTGCAAGCTCAAGGTGTCCCAGTCGCAAGCCGCCAAATTGGACGCGACCTTGGCTGCTTTCGGCCAAGCCTTGAATTGGGTCAACCAGAACACGCCGGAGAAAGTCGCCAACGCCGTTAAGCTCCAGTCTCTGTGCTACCGCGAAATCCGTGCCCGGTTCGGCTTATCCAGTAACTTGGCAAGGACTACGTCCCGCTTACGCGACCAGCAGGTCTGCAGACGGCTGGCCGGCGCCCGTAAAGTTGCCCAACAGAAAAACCGCCCCGTCAAAGCGTTCAAAGGGGGCTTCGCTACCTACGACGCTCGTATCTTTTCGTTCCGTCAAAAAGACTGGACGGTGTCGCTGACCACGGTGGAGGGTCGGGAGCGCTTTGAGCTGGCGATTGGCCGCTACCAGAGAGAACGGCTGGCGGGCTCCAATCCCAAATCTGCCACCCTGGTCAAGCGTAAAGACGGCTCCTACTCCATTCAAATCTGTGTGGAAACGGAGCCATCCCCACCGCAACGCACGGGTAGAGTGCTGGGGGTGGACTTGGGAAGGACAGATATTGCCCATACGTCAGACGGGGACAATTGGAATGGACAGCAGTTGAACCGAGTCCGAGACCATCACTCGCGGTTGAGGGCGGTACTTCAACGCAAAGCCAGTAAGGGCACCCGCAGTTCGCGGCGCAGATGCAGAGAACTGTTGCAACGGCTGTCTGGCAAGGAAAGACGCTTTCAGTCGCGTCAGCGTTGCGTAGCAAAAACGTGGGTCAATCATCGCATCTCCAAAGCTATTGTCTCTAGGGCAAAGGCGACAAATAGCGCTCTTGCTCTGGAAGACTTGACAGGGATAAGGACTCCGTCCCGCTGGCGCGATCGGGAAAGGGTCAATCAACAGCCACGCAGCAAGACAGAGCGTAGGCGGGCAAATAGTTGGGCGTTTTATCAACTCCGTCAATTTTTGGAGTACAAGGCTCTGCGTGCGGGGGTTGCTCTGATTCTTGTTCCGCCTGCCTACACGTCGCAGACCTGCCACCGGTGTTTGCACATTCATCCCGACCCTGCGCAATCCTACCGCAGTGGAAAGAAGTTTAAGTGTGGACACTGTGGATGGGAAGGGGATGCGGATTTGAATGGTGCGAATGTGATTGCGCTTTTGGGGGCTGTCGTAAACCAGCCTAGAGGTTCGGGCTTGTTTTGTTCTCTGGTAGAGCATAACAGGCTCAGGGCTACTGAAAGCCCGCGCTACACTGCTAAGGCGGTGTAGGGTCGGGTAGTTTACAAAGTGCCAAAATCCTAAGAGCCTCAGATCGAGTGCGACCGTGTTCCTCACCTTCTCAGCAGTATGGCTAGATCCTCAGCGTCGTGGCTCAGTCGGCTCTCCTTTTTGCGAGGGCTGATCTTCATCTTGGCCGTGGTGGTTGCCCTCGTTTACTTGGGCTTCAGCCGGGAGGTTCGCCTTGGCCTTGACCTCAAGGGAGGAACCCAGCTCACGCTACAAGCTGTGCCCACCGAGGAGGTGCCTGAAATCACCCCCGAAGTGATGCAGGGGGTAGAGGCCGTCATCCAGCAGCGGATCAACGGGCTGGGGGTGGCTGAGCCTCTGGTGCAGATCAGCGGCCAAGACCGCCTGTTCGTGCAGTTGCCGGGGGTGGCGGATCCGGATCGGGCCATTGCTCTCCTTGGAGATACAGCCCAACTGGAGTTTCGCAAGGGCTTGGTTCCCGTCGGCGCGCTGCCCCGCAACGAGCGGGGAGAGATAACAGCGGGGGAGGATCCGGATACTCTGTTTGAGCGGGTCGGCCTCACCGGGGATCTGCTGCGCAATGCCTATCCCCAAGCCCCTCGCCGCGGATCCCAGAGTTGGGAGGTGCTGCTGGAGTTCAAGCCGGAGGGGGCAGAAAAGTTTACTCAGCTCACCCGAGATCTGGCCGGAACAGAACGTCCATTGGGCATTTTTCTGGACGACGTGTTGATCAGTGCCCCGATCGTGGGGCCGGAGTTTGCCCGCACCGGCATCACCGGCGGGACGGCGGTGATCACGGGCAATTTTACGGTGGAAACCGCCACTGACTTGGCGGTCAAGCTCAAGGCAGGGGCGCTGCCGGTTCCCATTCAGGTGATCGAAAATCGCACCGTCGGGGCCACTTTGGGGGAAGTGAGCGTGCGCCGCAGCCTCTATGCCGGGATCGGGGGCCTGGTGCTGGTTTTCCTCTTTATGGTGGCCTACTATCGCCTGCCAGGGCTGATTGCGGACATTGCTCTGCTTATCTACGCCCTCTGTACCTTTGCTCTCTTCCAACTGCTGGGGGTAACCATGACTCTGCCGGGGATCGCCGGCTTTATCCTCAGCATCGGCATGGCGGTGGATGCCAATGTGCTGATCTTCGAGCGCATCAAAGAAGAGTTGCGGGCCGGCAAATCCATCTACAAGTCCATTTCGGAAGGGTTTAACCGCGCCTTCAGCAGCATCCTGGACAGCAATGTGACTACCCTTTTGGTCTGTGGCGTGCTTTTCTGGCTGGGGATGGGACTGGTGAAAGGGTTTGCGGTAACCCTGGGCATTGGCATTCTGGTGAGCTTCTTTACGGCCATCACCTGCACCCGTAGCCTGCTCTTGGCGGCAATGGGGATCCCCAGCTTGCGCAAACCTGAGTTTTACGGCGTTCGGATGGAGGCGGCCCAATCATGACGGCTCAAGAGCTATCCCCCGTAGATCCCGCCTCTCGGTTGCTCGACTATCGCTTCGACATTGTTGGACGGAGCAAGCTGTGGTTCAGCTTGTCCTTGGCGGTGCTGCTGGTGGGGCTGGTCAGCATGGCCTTTTCCCTGGCTTCTCTGGGAACTCCCCTGCGGCTGGGGTTGGATTTTTCCGGCGGCACCTTGCTGGATCTGAGCTTTGAGCGGCCTGTCACCACCGAGGAGCTGCGACGGGCGCTGCAGGAACACAACCTGGGCACCAGCATCATCCAGCTGGACACCCAAACGGGCCAGGAAGCCCTGATCCGCATGCCCCCCTTGACTGAGCAAGAGCGGCTGGCCGTGGAAGCCACCCTGCGGCAGGAGGTTGCCCCCTTCCAGCGCAATCTGGTCGAGACGGTTGGCCCGACGGTGGGGCGTTTGCTCTTGCGTTCCGGCATCGTGGCGGTGCTCATCTCTTTCGGGCTCATCGTGCTGTACCTGGCCCTGCGCTTCCAGTGGGATTACGCGGTGTTTGCCATTGTGGCGCTGCTGCACGATGTAGTGTTGACGATAGGGCTATTTGCCCTTTTGGGCCTGACGGTGGGTATGGAGGCGGACAGCCTGTTTGTGGTGGCGCTGCTGACCATCATCGGCTTTTCCGTCAACGACACCGTGGTCATCTACGACCGCATCCGCGAGAATCTGCGTCTGGTGAGCCGCAAGGTCAGCCTGGCCGAGGTGGTAAACCTATCTCTGAACCAGACCTTTGCCCGCTCCCTGAACACCACCCTGACGACGATGCTGCCCCTAGTTGCCATCGCCATTTTCGGGGGAGCTACCTTGAAGGGGTTTGCCATTGCCCTGCTCATTGGCTTTACTTTGGGGGTGTATTCCAGCATTTTTATCGCCAGCCCCCTGTTGGTGTGGTGGCGGCAGCAGCGCTATGGCAAAAGTAGCGAAGATGCCCGCGCAGGCAGGGATCCCGATTCCCTTCCCTCTGAGGGCTAGGGCCCCGATATCGGAAAAATTGGGTCGATTGGGTGGGGATCTGTCGTTCGCGCTGAGACGGTGTCCTCTGGGTTCACCATTGCAGTCTTTGCCCATGGGAGATCAGGTAGCGCTGTAAATCGGCTATTTTGCCTTGCGGTACGATCTGAGCTGGGATCAAGCTGGGATCCTGGCTGTGCAGCCAAGCCACGGTCAGCCCTGCTGCCGAGCCGATGGTCCATTCACCGTAATGCACGCGGGTGGCGGCGTTGACAATGTGGCTGACGGCGATCCCTTTGCCGCCGATGAGCAGGTTATCCACCTTCTGCGGGATCAGGGCTTCCAAGGGAATGAGAATGGGACGGACGGAAAACTCGTTGACTGGCGCGGAGCTGGCCGAAAGAGAGGGCTCCCAGTTGCGGTAGCGACAGCCGTGGATATCGATGGCGTAGTGGGTAACCCCCACCACGGTAGGTCTGAAGTCCCGTCCCCCAGTGGTGCCGACGCGAATATCCTGCTCCAACATCAGGAACTCCGCTTGGCCGTAGGCAGATCGCCCCAGAATGCGTCGACCTTCCCGGATGTATGGGTAGAGGCTGAGGCCGGAGCGGGTGCCCAGCAAGGACTCTTCGGCAAACACCAAGGACAGGGGATAGCCAGAGCGGGATTGAGTTTCCATCAGCCACTCGGCAAACAGCAGGGCGTGGTTTTCTCCATCTTTGATGGCCGAGACATCCAGGCCCCCCAGCCAGTTGTGGCGCTGCCCTGAGGCCACTAGCCGCTCTTCCGTCAGGATCAGGGGCGGGTTCATGATCCCCCAGTCGTTGCCGCGGTTCCAGTTCACCAGCGTCAGGTCGCCTGGAACAGGCGTGCTGTAGAAGGGATCCCGGCGGCCCTTGCTGACGATGCGGCGGTAATTGAAAAAGCTCTGGCCGCTGAAGGTGGGGAAACCCTCCATGTCGAACTCGCGGCGGTGTTCGGCGCGGGAATAGCCCGGCTGCAGCTGGACCAGCTCGGCGCGGGAGCGACCGCCATCGTCGTGGATGGCCAGCACGAAGGGAAAGGTAAAGGCTTGAGTGCACTCCGGGTTGCTGGCGGGGGCGGCATTGGGCTCTCCGGTCACGTCTCGCCCTTCCGAACCCAGCCGATAGGGGATCCCGGCCCAGCCCACCAGCTCGCCGGTATCGGTGGCATCGATAACAAACAGGTTGCGGCCTGGTGGTGCCTGCAGCCTCAACACCCGTTTGGCAAAAACTTCCGTCTCCTGCCAGCCATACCAGCTCACCAGCTCCCGCCACAGCCGTCCCGGCGGCACAAAATCGGGATCCCGCGGCTGCCGCTGCACAGCGTAAATGCTTTCAATCCGGGATCCATCGGCGCTGAAGGTGGCCCCCTTAAAAGCCGTTTGGGTAGCCCAGCGGCTGTTGGGGGCATTTTGGGCTGCCTGTTGCAGCCAGGTTTCCACCGCCTGCAGCCCGGCCTGGGGCGGAAAACACAGCCCTCCCACCCAGCAGCTGTTGATCTCGGATACGCGGGTTCCCGGCGGGATCCCTGTCCAGGCCGGCAGATGCACCGGCTGGCTTTCGATCAAGGCCTTGAACTCCAGCCAGTGGCGGGAAAAATTGCCCCGTTGCCGCATCGGCAGCGATTCATCAATGGCCGATACCCCCTGGGAGGTAATCTGACCCCCCAGCCAAGGGGTGAGCTCGATGAGACAGGTCTGCACCCCCCCTCGCATGGCATGGCCTGCCGCTGCCACCCCTCCCAGGGATCCGCCCACCACCACCAGCTCGCACTCCCAAATCTCGTCCGGCTGCGGCAAGGGATCCAACAAGGGCCAACCGTGGGCGGTAAAACGGGGCACCTCCGGCTCGGAGACGGCAACAGGGGATCCCACCTCTGGCTGGGAGAGGGCGGCAAACCCCATCCCGGCCACAAAGCTCAGCAGCGACAGGATCCCCAGCCCCACAGTTCGCTTGGGCTCAGATCCCCGGCACGCCGCAGCCGTCTTTTTGCCAGCCATGCTCACTCACACCCCCGGCCTTTCCCCGGCAGGAGAAATCCCCTTGAGAATAGCTGAGGAAACCGACATTGAGGCCAGCCAGGATCCCTGCCACAGGGCATAATGGGCTAGCAACTTTTTAACGGCAACGGCGGGATCCCATGGGACGGGCAAAGAAGGTGGTATTGGCCTATTCAGGCGGGGTGGATACTTCCGTCTGCATTCCCTATCTCAAGCACGAGTGGGGGGTGGAATCGGTGGTGGCCCTGGCAGTCGACTTGGGGCAGGGGGCGGAGCTGGAGGCCATTCAGGCCAAAGCCCTCAGGGCGGGGGCAGAGCAATCTCTGGTGCGGGAGGCTGTCCAGGCCCTCATTACCGACTATGCCTTCCCGGCCATCCAGGCCAACGCCCTCTACGAGCAGCGCTACCCCCTTTCCACGGCCCTGGCCCGACCCCTGATTGCCAAGCTGCTGGTGGAAGTGGCGGAAGAGGTGGGCGCCGATGCGGTGGCCCACGGCTGCACCGGCAAAGGCAACGACCAGGTGCGCTTTGATCTGGCTATTGCTGCTTTAAATCCCCAGCTCAAAGTGTTGGCCCCTGCCCGCGAGTGGGGGATGACCCGCGAGGAGACCATTGCCTATGGGGAGCGCTACGGGATCCCCATGCCCGTGCAGAAGTCCAGCCCCTACAGCATCGACCTCAACATTTTGGGCCGCAGCGCTGAAGCCGGCATCCTAGAAGATGCCGACCGGGAGCCGCCGGAGGAAGTGTATGCCCTCACCCGGCCTATTTCCCAGACACCCGACGAGCCCGCCTACGTGGAGATTGAGTTCGAGCAAGGGATCCCTGTCGGGGTGGATGGGCAGCGCCTCAGTCCCAAAGCCCTCTTCGAGCAGCTCAACTCCTTAGCTGGCCTGCATGGGGTGGGCCGCATCGACATGATTGAAAACCGCCTGGTGGGGATCAAGTCGCGGGAGATCTACGAGTGCCCTGCTCTAATGGTCTTGATCCAAGCCCACCGCGAGCTGGAAAGCCTCACCCTCACCCGCGATGTCATCCATTACAAGTACGGCATCGAGACCACCTACAGCCAGTTGATCTACAACGGCCTTTGGTACTCGCCGCTGCGGGAGGCTCTGGACGCCTTTATCCGCGCCACCCAGAAAAGCGTCACCGGTGTCGTGCGGATGCGGTTGCACAAGGGCCAGGCGGTCTGTGTGGGCCGTCGCTCTCCCTACTCTCTTTACAACCCAGAGCTGGCCACCTACGGGGAAGGGGATCAATTCGACCACCGCGCCGCCGAAGGCTTTATCTACATCTGGAGCCTGCCCACCCGTGTCTGGGCCCAGGTGCACCGGGGCTAGGCTGAAGTGGTGATCCCACTCTCATTCCATTGGATGGATCTCTGGACAACCTGTTGGAGTTACCCAAACGCGCCTCGGCGGAGACAATGAGAGGGGCAGCTATGCCTGAAGCCAACATCCTCATTGACTTCGCCAAGGTTGGGGGGCTGGAATCCTTGGCAAGACTGGCAAGTCTGGAGGTGCTTGACGTGGTACTGGCAGAAGTCGATGACCCTTGCAAGTCCCAGGTTCTTGCTTTGGGCGTGCAGGTTGTCCAGGTGCAGGAAACGTGGCTTCCAGAGGCAATGGTTCTGAAGAAAAGTGGGTTGTCGATAGCTGACGCATTGTGTCTTCACTACTGCCGTACCAGCAGCTCTACGCTCCTCTCCAACGATGGCCGGTTGCGCAGAGCTTGCGCGGAGAGCGGCGTTGTCGTCCACGGCAGCCTTTGGGTAGTGTGTGAGCTCTATAACCAAAAGGTTTGTCTGCCGGAGGTACTGTGCAACTGGCTGGATCGCTGGGAGAAGGAGTTGAAAGCTCGCCTCCCTGCTGACGAGTTGGCCCAGGTGCGACAGGTTTTAGGATGTATCTCAGGTTCGTAGCGCCAGCACCCACCCTCAAGTCCCGGCAGTCCAGGTGTTGCCGTACTCGATCTGCTCGGGGGTGAGGCTGTCGATTTGGATCCCCATGGCCTTGAGCTTGAGGCGGGCGATGGCCTCGTCCACCTCGAGAGGAATGGGGTGAAGCCCTGGGGCCAAGCGGCCCCGGTTTTTCACCAGGTATTCGCAGGCCAGGGCCTGGTTGGCAAAGCTCATGTCCATAACGCTGGCAGGGTGCCCTTCGGCAGCAGCCAAGTTAATCAGGCGGCCTTCCCCCAGCACCACCACTGACTTGCCCGACTGCAGACGGTATTCTTCCACAAAGGGGCGCACCGTCTGTCGGGAGACGGACCGCTCCTGCAGCGCCACCAGGTCGATTTCAATGTCAAAGTGGCCGGCGTTGCAGACCATCGCCCCATCCTTCATGCGGTCGAAGTGCTCGCCGCGAATCACGTGCTTGTTGCCGGTGACGGTGATGAAGATGTCCCCCAGAGCAGCGGCTTCTTCCATCGGCATCACCCGGAAGCCGTCCATCACCGCCTCCAGAGCCCGCACCGGGTTGACTTCCGTGACAATCACCTGGGATCCCATGCCGCGGGCCCGCATGGCCACTCCCTTGGCGCACCAGCCGTAGCCAGCCACCACCACCGTCTTCCCGGCCAGAAGGATGTTGGTACAGCGCAGGATCCCGTCCAGGGTGGATTGGCCGGTGCCGTAGCGGTTGTCGAACAGGTGTTTGGTCTCGGCGTCGTTGACGGTCATCACCGGGAAGCTGAGCACCCCCGCCTTGAGCATGGCCCTAAGGCGCACCAGGCCAGTGGTGGTCTCTTCCGTGGTGCCGATGAGCTCCGACAGTTGCTCCTGACGGTGCTGCACCAGCTCCGCCGTCACATCTCCGCCATCGTCGATAATCAGGTTGGGGCGGTGATCTAGGGCAATCTGGACATGGCGGCGGTAGGTGGCCACATCTTCTCCTTTGAGGGCAAACACCGAAATGCCATGGTCCGCCACCAGGCTGGCGGCCACATCGTCCTGGGTGGAGAGGGGATTGCTGGCAATGAGAACGCTATCCGCCCCCCCTGCTTGTAGAGCCAGGGCCAGGTTGGCCGTTTCGGTCGTAATGTGGCAGCAGGCCACCAAGCGCAGCCCGGCAAAGGGCTTTTCTTGAGCAAAGCGCTCCCGGATCTGGGCCAGCACCGGCATCTCCCGCGCCGCCCACTGGATCCGTTGCTTGCCCAGGGGGGCGAGGTTCAGATCTTTCACTTCATGCTTCGGGAGAGACAGGGTAGCGCTGGTCATCGAGTGTTGCTCCAAACAGGGTCATCGAGAGAGGATAGAGGAACGGAAACTGCAAGCCCCAAAGGGGGCCAGGCAGCCATAAAGATCAGCAAGGATGTCGATAAGCCTGAACTATTCTGCCACAAGGGATCCCCTTTCAGCGCTGGGGCTGGATGTAGGCAACCGCCGCATTGGCGTGGCCGGCTCCGACCGGCTGGGGCTGCTGGCTACTGGCCTGGGGGTGATCCAGCGCCGTTCCCTCTCAGAGGACATTGCCCAAGTGCAGGAGTGGATCCGCCGCCGCCAGGCCACCGTGGTGGTGGTGGGGATCCCCCTTCTGGCGGATGGGTCGGTGGGATCCCAGGCCCGCAAAGTCCAGCGGTTTGTGCGCGCTTTGCAGGTGGCCGTGGATCTTCCCATTGTTACCGTCAATGAATACCTGAGCACCGTGCAGGCGGAGTGGGACCTGCGCGAGGCGGGGATCCCGGCCAAAGCCCAGAAGGGCTTAATCGATCAGCAGTCGGCGGCGGTAATTCTCCAAACTTGGCTGGACGAGCGACGGGCTTCCCTGTCAGAAGTGCCGGCTTGGCAAAGCTGGGGCAACAAAGACTACGCTGGAGAAGTCTAGCCGGGAAAGTTTAAATCAATTCAAGCCCAAGGTGGGCCATCCCTCGTTGCCCCTTCTGCATCAGCAGGGTGTGATTGTTCAGTCGGGGCCTTTCGCGCAACTTTGATAACGTCTGATAACGTCACGTGAACCATCCGAGCATGAATAGCATTTGCATTCTTGGGGGCGGCTTTGGCGGGTTGTACACAGCTTTGGAACTGAGCCGGCAACCCTGGCCAGAACCACCCCAGATCACCTTGGTCGATCGGCAGGAGCGGTTCGTCTTTGCCCCCCTGCTTTATGAGCTGCTCACCGGAGAAATGGAAGACTGGGAGGTGGCCCCCCGTTTTCAAGATCTGCTGCCCCCGGGATCGGTGCAGTTTCGCCGCGGATCTGTCCAGGCCATTGACCCTCAAGCCCGCCGAGTGGAGCTGAAAGATGGGCAGAGCTTGGAGTATGACGCGCTGGTGCTGGCGCTGGGGGGAGAAACCCCTCTGGAGAGCGTTCCGGGAGCGGCGGAGTTTGCTTTTCCCTTTCGCACCCTGGCAGATGCTCAGCGGCTGCGCGCCCACCTGAAGGCGTTGGAAGACCGGGATCCGGCTCAGCCTGTGGCTCTGGCCATTGCAGGAGCAGGGGCTAGTGGCGTGGAATTGGCCTGCAAATTGGCGGATCGGCTGGGCTGGCGGGGACGGATCCGCCTCATCGAGTTGGGATCCCAAATCTTGTCCGGCTTTGCTCCCTCCAGCCGGGAGGCGGCCCAAGAGGCGCTGGCCCAACGGCGGGTGCAGGTGGAGTTGCAAACCAAGGTCTTGGGCATCGAGGCCCTTAACGAGAACGGCGCCCCTCCCTTCCGTCTGCAGCTGCAACGGCTGGAGAGCCAGGAGATCGCCACAGATCTTGTGGATGCTGTGCTGTGGACTGTCGGAACCCGACCGGCAGCGGTGATTGCCAATTTGGATCTGCCCAAAACGGAGCGGGGACGGCTACAGGTTTTGTCCACCCTACAAACCCCCACCTTCCCAGAGATCTTTGCCTTGGGAGATGCAGCAGCGGTGGTGGATGCGGAGGGCAAGCCGGTGCCGGCCACAGCCCAAGCGGCTTTTCAACAGGCCGGTTATTGCGCCTGGAACCTGTGGGCTTTGCTCACCCAGGAGCGGCCTCTCTTGCCCTTTCGCTACTTTTCTCTGGGGGAAATGCTCAGCCTGGGGGTGGATACGGCGGTGCTTTCTGCCCTTGGCGGCCTCACCCTGACCGGCCCCCTGGGCTATTTGGCCCGGCGAACTGCCTATTTGGTGCGCCTGCCCACCCTGGAACACCAGCTCAAGGTGGGATGGAATTGGATCACCCGCCCCCTGTGGCAAGGGCTGCTGGCCCGCTAGGATCCCTGTAACTGGCAAGAGCGCTCGTAGGCCGCTCGCACTGCCTGCATCAGGGCTCCCCGCACCCCCGCCTGCTCCAAGGCTTGGATCCCGGCAATGGTCGTCCCCCCTGGACTGGTGACCCGGTCTTTGAGAACGGCAGGGTGCAGATTTTCTTGCTGCAAGAGGGCAGCAGTACCCGCCAAGGTCTGCAGGGCCAACTGGGTAGCAATGGGACGCGGCAGCCCCACCTGTACCCCTCCGTCGATCAGCCCTTCCAGAATCACCGCCAGATACCCCGGCCCGGAACCCGAAAGTGCCGTCACCGCATCCATCTGGCTTTCGGCCACCGTCACCACCTCGCCCACCGCGCGAAACAGCTTCTCCACCTGCTCCACCTGCATAGGCGTCACCCCTGGCCCGTAGCTGATGGCCGTTATGCCCGCCCCCACCAGCGCCGGCGTGTTGGGCATCGTGCGCACCACCTTTTGTTTGGGAAAAGCCTGCTGCAACTGCTGCAAGGGGATCCCGGCCATAATCGAGATCACCAGCTCTGTGGCGGACAGCCGGCCCATCTCAGCCACCACTGCCGGGAAGAGCTGCGGTTTAACGGCCAGAAACAGAATCTCAGACTCTCCCGCCTGGGATGGATCCGCCAACAATCGGATACCCAGCTCCTGCTGCAGGGCCACAGCCTTATCCAGATCAGGCTCCCGCAAGGCCACCTGCGCTGCGGGATAAACTCCCACAGCTACCCAACGCCGCAGCAGGGCGGATCCCATGGCTCCACCCCCGATAACACTTAGCAGTGGCCGCTCCATAGCAACTAGTGCTGACCTACTGCCTGCAGATGCTCATAGGTGCTGGGCCAGAGGGGGGTAGGGCTTTGCAAAGGGCGCTGCAGCGGCTGCACCACTTGGCTACTGGGGGTGGAAACCATCACCGTGCTGGGGGTGAACAAAAAAATGTTCTCTCCGATGCGCTCTTGGTGGCCATCGATGGCGTAGGTGCCGCCGGCAACGAAATCCACAGAGCGCTGCGCCTCAGCGGGATCCATTAGGGTCAAGTTCATGATCACCGTCTTGCGCTCCCGTAGGTACTGGATAACCTGAGCCATCTCATCGAAGCTGCGCGGCTCCATCACCACCACTTCACTGGTGGGTGGGTTTACGCCCGGTAATCCAATCACGTTGCTCCCCATACTGCCCCCTGCTGAGCGATCCCGATGTTGACTGCGCCGATGGCCCCGCGACTCTTCTCGACCGGCAGAGCCCTCCCCCGCTTCCACTCCCCGTTGCCGCCGCCCTCGCGGAAGGGTACTCACTTCCTCCTCTTCGGGGGGAGCAGCCGGTTGGGAACGGCGTCCCTCGTAGAGCAGTTGGTAATCATCCTGCCCTTCCATTTCAGAGTACTCCTCCAGGCCGTCCACGGGATCATTCAGACCCACAAAATCTCTTACCCTGCTCCAGATTCCATTGACATTCATATGCACATCCTCACTACAGGTCATGGGTTTACGGCGAGCGTAGGATTCAGGCTCCTGATTGGATCCTGAGTGGCTCACTCAAGCTAGGGGGCGTCCTTTTATTCTCGGTCAAAGTCTTTCAATAGGCTGAGACAGGGTTTGCTCAGGAAGCTGCCGAAGCAGGTGGGGGCTAACGTAGGTTAACAAAACCCCATTGATTCGACGACTAGAGTTTACCCAGAAGAAGTGAAGATGTCATCTCACTTGCCAAGCCGTTGTTTGGCAGGATTGAACTCTGCTCCCCGTCTGGATTGAGCCCACGTTAACGGAAGTAACGCAAATGATTACAAATTTCCCCAAAATTTCCCCAATAGGGCAAATCCTGGGCGGGATCCCCCCACTTTTGATTATCCAAGCCGAACTCTCGCCCCAAAGGTGCCCCGCAGGGCGACTGGGGAGTTGCACGGCTTTACACAAAATTTAATCACAATTTAACGGCTTCACAGAGGTCACATCTATTCCTGCTCGGCGTCGGCAAACAAAGCGCGCCCCAGCCGGATCAAGTTAGAGCCTGCTGCCACCGCCAGGAGGTAATCGTCGGACATGCCCATGGAGAGGGTGTGCACCTGCAGATGTTCATAGCCGCTGCGCTGGATGTAATCGGCCAGTTCGGCCAGCTTGCGAAACAGGTCTAGGGCCGCCTCTGAGCTCAAGCCCAAAGGCAAAATGGTCATCAGGCCCACAATTTGCACTTGCAGCAGTTGGTTCAGTTCGGGGAGGCTCTGCAACAGATCGGGGATGAGCCAGCCGAACTTATTGGGATCCGGAGCCAATTTAACCTGCAGGCAAAGCTTGGGGGTGAGGTGCAGCTCCCAAGCCTTTTGGTTGATCAGCTTGGCCAGGCGCAAGCTATCGACGCTGTCAATCCAGGCAAATTGCTTGAGGGCCGGTTTGACTTTGTTGGTCTGCAGATGCCCGATCAAGTGCCAGACGATATCGGTCAGATCTTGCAGTTGCCCTTGTTTGACGGCGGCCTCTTGCACTCGACTCTCCCCAAAGTGGCGGATCCCAGCCCGATAGGCGGCGCGGATGTGGTCGGCACTGTAGCCTTTGCTCACTGCCATGATCTCCACATGGTCTGGGATCTGGGCTCGGATGGCCTGAATGCGGCTGTGGATGAGCTGCTCGTCAAGGGGCATCGTCAGGTCAGCAGGCCGGGGATCGCTATCCCCATTCTCGTTCCAATTGGCAACAATGCTCTGGGATAGATTTTTGCAGAACCCAGAGCCAACGGGCTGTCCGCTACCGCTGCCAGGGATCCGGTCGGGAGATGATCACGCGGGTGCCGGGCGCCAGTTTGCGCGCGTAGTCCAACTGCACCACTTCTGGGTTTTGCTTCAGGGCTTCCCCCTGGAGGCGAATGGCTTGGGCTTCTCCTTCTGCCAGGATCACCAATCGTTGTTTTTCCAGCTCTGCTTTTTCCACGAGGAAGCGTTCCCGCTCTTTCTCTTGCTCGGCAATTTGCTTTTGCTCGATGGCCGTTTGGAATTGGTCGGAGAAGCGGACATTGCGCAGCAGCACGTTTTGCAAGATCAGGTCATTCTCAGCAAAAATGCTGGAGAGCTGCCGCTCCACATTTTCCTGGATCTGCTCGCGTTCTTCCGAGAAAACGGCGATGGCGCGGTGCAAAGCCAGTTCATTGCGCACCACCGTCCGCACCTCTGGGCGAATCACTTTGTCCACGTAGGAAGGGCCAATGGTCTGGTGCAGGTGGGCCACTTGGTCGGGATCCAAGCGAAAGCGCACCGAGACATCGAGGGAGATCTGCTGGCCGTCGGCGCTGAGCACTTTCAACGCATCATCCCCCTGGTTTTCGGAGCGTTGGGAGGCCATGGTGTAGGTTTGGGTGCGCACGTCGTAGAAGATAGGCGTTTCCACCAGCGGCAGCAGGAGGTGCAGCCCTTCTCCCAGCGGCTGCGGCTTCAGCCCCGTCAGGGAGTTGAACACCACGGCCCGTGTGCCGGCAGGCACCACCACCAAGCACTGCAGCAAGGTGGCCAAGAGGATCAGCAGCAATGCCCCACCCACCAAGGGAATCCAGGACAAAGCGGGAAGTTCAAAAGCAGGACGACGGGGGTGGGCCGATTTCACAGGTGTGTTACCCAAAAACCTAAAGAACTCGAACAGGTGCCCCGGGGATGGCCGGCCAAGCTCTTCTTGAGCTTAACCCAAGGCCGCAGCCAAGATCTGATAGGCCAGTTTGGCGACCGTGAAGGCGCTGCGGCGATCGGTTTCCCGTTCTCCCGTGACCGACAGCTCGACCACATCGGCGCCGATGATTTGCCGTTGCTGTCCTAGTGCCCGGATCAGCTCCACCGTCTCCCACCAGCCCAAGCCGCCAGGTTCGGGGGTACCGGTGGCCGGCACCACAGCGGGATCCAGCCCATCCACATCCACCGTCAGGTAAACCTGGGGGCCCAAGGTGGCAATCACCTCTGGGATCCACTCCTGGGCTGGCTTGGTGTGCAAGCTGTGGGCAAAAAAGGTGTGCAGACGGCGCTCGCGAATGGTCTGGCGGTCTTCGGCGCAGATGGAGCGGATCCCCACTTGGGTGAGGCGGCTGCCCACTTGCTCCACCACGCGGGCCATGGCAGAAGCATGGGAATAGCGGGATCCCTCGTAGCTATCTCTCAGGTCGCAGTGGGCATCGATTTGCAGGACGTGCAGCTCCGGATAATGGGCCAGGTGGGCAGCAATCAGGGGCCCGCTGATGGAGTGCTCCCCACCAATGGAAAGCAGGAACCGCCCCGGTCTCACCCACTCGGCAGCGCGACGCTGGATTTCGGCCATAGCCAGTTCCTGGGCGGAAGATCCCAGACCTTCCAACTCCACCGGGGGGGCCGTCCAGTAGCGGGAGATCTCTTCCGAGAAGTCGGGGTGAAGAGCTGGCTGGCGATCCCGTACCTCGTCGTAGATCTCCACATAGGCAGAAGCCTGCAACAGCGCCTGAGGGCCTTTGGCGGTGCCTTTGCCATAGGAGGTGGTGGCCTCGTAGGGGACGGGCAGGAGAATTGCTTGGGCCATCTCCGGATCCGGCTCAGGCAGGCCCAGGAAGGGGAAGGGAGAGCGATACATGATGGCTTGCAAGAAGGGATCCCTATTCTATTGAATCTATTGAAGAATTGTGGTGAGCCAAAAGGACTGGGATGATGGGGTAAAGAGGGACCCTTGTGGGATTGAGGCAAACCCTCTAGACTGAGCAAAGGCTTCCCCAAGCCCAGTTTTAGCAGCCATTTGTTTTCACTCCTCTTAGACTGCCTTTCCACAAGCTGACGAGCCTATGACCACTGCCTCTCACGCTGCTCTTTTCGACGCTCTGGCCCAACGTCGGGCCCTCAAGATCATCAGCGGTCTACAAAACTTCGACCTGCAGTCGGTTCTGAGCATCACCCGCGCCGCCCAACAGGGAGGGGCCACTTGGGTGGATATCGCTGCCAGCCCCGAATTGGTGCAGCGGGTACGCGCCCAGATCGATCTGCCCATCTGTGTGTCGGCGGTGGAGCCGCAGCAGTTGGCCGCAGCCGTACAGGCAGGAGCAGACATGGCCGAGATCGGCAATTACGACAGCTTCTACCCTTCAGGCCGCATCTTCTCCGCAGCGGAAGTCCTAGACCTTACCCGCCGAACCCGCTCTCTTCTGCCCCGCACGCTCTTGTCGGTAACCGTTCCCCACACTCTGCCTCTGAATCAACAGGCAGAATTGGCCGAGAAACTGGAGGATCTGGGAGCCGATCTCATCCAAACCGAGGGCAGCACCAGTGCCGAGCCGGTTCACGGGGGATCCCTGGGCCTGATCGAGAAGGCTGCCCCCACCCTGGCCGCCGCCTATGAAATTAGCCGTGTCGTCTCGGTACCGGTTATCTGCGCTTCCGGCCTCTCGACGGTAACAGTGCGCTTGGCCATTGCTGCCGGCGCTTCAGGTGTAGGGGTGGGCAAAGCTGTCAGCCGGCTCCAGGATGAAGTGGCCATGGTGGCTCAAGTGCGGGCATTGGTGGAGGCCTTGGGAGGATCTCGGATCCCTGCCCTTGTCTAGGTCGATGTCTGACCGGTAAAAGTTGACTCTCTTGCGCCAGCGTGCGCTGGTGCATTTTTTTTAGATTTTCTTGGACAAGCAGGGAATAAGTAGGTAAGTAGGGCAGCTGAGGGTTGAGATCAGCCGCTAGAAGTTTTGCTGCTCACAAGTGCTTCACTTTCTTCCGCGTAGAGCATGACTCTAGTCAATAATAAGCTCAACTATACTGAAAATAATGTATAATATGTTCAGTACGGATTACTACCAGTTGATCTTTCTGTTTACTTTCGAGTCTGCCAACATGGTAGCCAAAGCAAAGCAGAAAATTGGTAGTAAGACGACACGGAAACTGCGCTTTGGGTATTCTACTCAAAGCTTTGCGGGATACCGCCATTCTGTTTGGAAACAAACAGAATGCTATCGCTGCATAGTTGAACAGTGATGTTCAGCAGTGTTCAGCGTAAATGTATCAGGTGGCATACCCGGCAATATCCAATTTGCGGCGGTTGCTACACTTGTCGTCCTTGCCTTCCCAGACCAATTCCGTCCGCAGCCGTCGCCCCAGTCATGTTCTGCAAAGATTCCAAGTCCTGAGCCGCATTGGGCAGACATGGTTGACAATGCGAGGGATCCCTCTTTGAACTGCCCATGAGCTGGCAACGCCCAGATAATCGCACCGCTGCTCAATTGCGCCCGGTTTCTTTTGAGCGCCACTTTACCCGCTATGCCCCTGGCTCGGTGTTGGTCAAGTTCGGCCATACCCATGTCCTTTGCACCGCCAGTGTGGCCGAAGAAGTTCCCCCTTTTTTGCAGAACACCGGCCAAGGCTGGCTGACGGCTGAGTACCGCATGTTGCCCGGAGCCACGCAACAACGACAGCCGCGGGAGATGTTGAAACTATCGGGTCGCACTGCCGAGATCCAACGGCTCATCGGGCGAAGTCTGCGCGCCGCCTTGGATTTTCGCAAGCTGGGATCCCGTACCATCACCGTCGATGCCGATGTGCTGCAGGCCGATGGCGGAACGCGCACCGCCGCGATCACAGGGGGCTATGTGGCTCTGCACGACGCCATCACTTGGCTGTACAAACAGGGGGCGCTGGATCCGGCCCAGGGATCCCCGCTGCGGCAGCAGGTGGCGGCCCTTTCAGTAGGAATTGTGCAGGGAGAGGTACTTGTGGATCTGTGCTATGAGGAAGACAGCCAAGCCGAGGTGGACATGAACATTGTTATGAACGAGCAGGGATCCTTCATCGAGATCCAGGGCACTGCCGAAGCCGCCTGCTTCAGTCGCCCGCAACTGCTACAAATGTTGGAGATGGCCCAAGCCGGGATCCAAGAATTGCTCCAAGCCCAACGGCAGGCTCTCAATTTAGAAAGATAGAGCCATAGCCGGACCCTAGCCTTGCAATGGTAATCCTTCAAGGCACTGCATATGGGATTGCATGGGTGTATATCCTGGTTGGCAAAGCGGTATTCCCTTGCTGTAAAGGAATGGCCGGGAAAGCTAAGATCAGCCAGTTGTTAAAATAAGTGAGCTCTCTGAAGCTGATACATTTACGCTGAACACTGCTGAACATCACTGTTCAACTATGCAGCGATAGCATTCTGTTTGTTTCCAACCAGAATGGCGGTATCCCGCAAAGCTTTGAGTAGAATACCCAAAGCGCAGTTTCCGTGTCGTCTTACTACCAATTTTCTGCTTTGCTTTGGCTACCATGTTGGCAGACTCAAAAGTAAACAGAAAGATCAACTGGTAGTAATCCGTACTGAACATATTATACATATTTTCAGTATAGTGACTAGAGTCATGCTCTCCTTTCGACGGTTTGAGCGTGTGGCTGAGGTGAATCGCTGCTCATTTGGCCTGAAGAAGTTGGCCCGGAGAACGCTGCATGTCCCGTTTTGTGTTCGGCTCGGAGGAACTTGCGCCACTGCTCAGGCAGCAAGGTTGGCGGTTTACCACTGGATATCTGCACATTCACCTCAAGGGACTGGATCCCTCTGAGGGTGCGGAACCCTGGGTGTTGACCTACTACCACGGCAGGCTGCTTTTTTCTGCCGATCAACCCCTCAACACGCAAATCCTGCTGAAACGACTCTCCCGCTTTATTCCTCGCCTCAACTTGGAATGGCCACAGCGGGCCATCTCGGTGGTGCAAGAGCGCTTGATGAAAGACCATTCCTTACCTGAGCTGCTGGAGGCCATCACGCAATTGGGCCTGCTCAAGCCGGGGGAGCTGGAAGATGCCCTGTGGCTCAACCTGCTTACCGATTTCGACCGCTACCTATTCGAACGGGCAGGCACCTGTTACTTTGAGGTGCAGGAGCAGGTCGCCCAAGAGGCCCCCATTGGCGGGTTTGAGTTGGAGCCGCTGCTGCAAGAAGCCGCCCGGCGCCACGATCGCTGGGCAGATTTGAAGGTGGCGATCCCAACTATGCTGGCGGTGCCGGTGGTCAATTGGGAGCGAGTCAACCGCTATCGCATCACCGATGAGCAACGACAGAAGATCCACGCCCTCACCAAAGATGGCCAGTCGCTGGAGGTGATCGCCAAGAAGCTGTGTCGAGATCGGCTGGAGGTGGCCAATCTCTTTGCATCCTGGGCGAAAAAAGGGTTGGTCAGCCTACAAACCCCCCAAGAGCTGCTGCAGACCAAGCGCCACAACCCGATAACCATCTTGGCGGTAGACGACAGCGTGGTGATGCAGGAAATCCTACGGCAGTATTTGCCCAACTATCAGGTGATTACAACGGGCAACCCCGCCGAGGTGCTTCCTTTGTTGTTTCAGCATCGGCCCCACCTGTTGTTGATGGATATCGCCATGCCGGGGATCGATGGTCTAGAGCTTTGCCGCATTGTGCGCAGCTTAGAAGAGTTTAAGTCCCTTCCCATCCTGATGGTTACCGCTCGCGATGGTCTGCTGGCCCGCATCCGCGGCAAATGGTCGGGGGCAACCGCCTACTTGACCAAGCCCTTCAACGAAAGTCAGCTTAATGCAGAGGTGAAGCGGCTTCTGGCCCAACAGCCGCCTGCCCACAGACAAAATCCTCTGTCGGTTCAGGGAGGCAGAACAGGTCATCCTGCCCTGTTTCAGGGATCCCCCCGTTCCCTCGAGGATCAAGCCAAGGCGTAGTGTCCTTCTGAGTTGATCCCCGTCGCCATTGGCTTTCCTGTCAAAATCAACAAAGGTTTTATGTTAGATAAGAAGTCAACTCAAGAGACCATAACTTGTCTGGGCTGACTGCTAATGTCAATGGATTGATAGCTCATTAGGACATGCCCAAAAGAGAAAAATAGGTTGCCGGGGATTTCAGAAACAAGAGACGAAGTAAGCATCCCATACACTGAAAACTTATCCGATCAACCTTCCTCATTGTCATCACGACCGGCTACTTCAATCTCTCTCAGGAACTGGCTTTTCCCCGCTGGCATTAGAGGTCGTTTAAGCCTTAGAGAAGCCTCACAAGGCTTCTGGCAAAAGAGTCCATACTAAGGGTACCGACAAACAAGCCCTGAAGACATGAAAAAAGATCGAACAGGGTTCAGCAGGCACTTCTGAAGGCAAACCAGAAATATTAAACGCTGTCGTGGATCCCGGCAAGATCAATGAGAGGGAGAAATCAAGCAGAAATTGCTCAGGATCCATGGACAGGGATCCCAAGAATACGTAAAATCGAGTAAAGAATGTAAAGAAAACGCCACACTTCTCCAATTGGTCCCGATCCCCAAGGAGCATTATGCTGCGACTGGAACACATTAGCAAAATCTATCCCACCGGTGAGGTGCTCAAGGATGTGAACTGGGAAGTTAAGCCTGGGGATCGCGTCGGCCTAGTGGGAGTAAACGGGGCCGGAAAGACCACCCAGCTCAAGATTATCTGCGGGCAAGAAGAACCGACCAGCGGCGAGGTGATCCGCCCCGCCAACCTGCGCATCGCCTATCTCACCCAAGAATTTGGAGTGGATCCCGCCCGAACGGTGCGAGAAGAGTTCTGGACAGTCTTTCAAGAGGAAAACCGCATTCACCAAGAAATTGCCCAAATCACCCAACAGATGGAGCAGGCGGACGCGGACACGTTGGAAACCCTTTTGCGCCGTCTAGATCGTCTACAGCGCCAATTTGAGAGTTTACATGGCTATGAACTGGAGGCGCGTATTGAGAAAATCCTGCCGGAAATGGGGTTTGAGCCGGAGGACGGGGATCGGTTGGTGAGCGCCTTCAGCGGCGGCTGGCAGATGCGCATCAGCCTGGGGAAAATCCTGCTGCAAAAACCCGATTTGATGTTGCTAGACGAGCCGACCAACCACCTAGACTTGGAGACCATTGAGTGGCTGGAAAACTACCTCAAGAGCTTGACGATCCCCATGGTGATTGTTTCTCATGATCGAGAGTTTTTGGATCGGCTTTGCACCCAAATTGTGGAGACGGAGCGAGGAGTTTCTACGACATACTTGGGTAACTATTCTCAATACCTACTCCAAAAAGCTGAACGGCGAGAGGCACAACAAGCTGCCTACGAACGTCAGCAAAAGGAAATTGAAAGGCAACAAACCTTCATCGATCGCTTCCGGGCCAGTGCCACCCGCAGCACTCAGGCCAAAAGCCGCGAAAAACAACTGGAAAAGATCGAGCGGGTCGAAGCGCCCATTGGCGACGTGCGTACCCTCAAGTTTCGCTTTCCCCCTGCTCCCCGCAGTGGTCGCGAGGTGGTGAAGATCGAGAATTTGACGCACATTTATGGAGATAAGATTTTGTTTTTGGGTGCGGAGCTGTTGATCGAGCGTGGGGATCGCGTCGCCTTTCTGGGGCCCAATGGGGCAGGAAAATCCACCCTGCTGCGTCTTATCACCGGCCTAGAGCAACCTACCGAGGGATCTGTGAAATTGGGAGCACACAATGTGATCCCTGCCTACTTCGAGCAAAATCAAGCAGAGGCTTTGGATCTGAGCAAAACCGTCTTGGACACCATCCATGACGAAGTGCCCGACTGGAAAAACGAAGAAGTGCGCACGCTGTTGGGTCGCTTTTTGTTCAGCGGCGACGCCGTTTTTAAGAAAGTAGCGGCTTTGAGCGGGGGAGAAAAAGCCCGCTTGGCGTTGGCGAAAATGCTACTTCAGCCGGCCAACCTACTGATTTTGGATGAGCCCACCAACCACTTAGATATCCCGGCCAAAGAGATGCTGGAAGAAGCTTTACAGCATTACGATGGCACGGTGATCCTTGTTTCTCACGACCGCTACTTTATCTCAAAAGTGGCCAACAAGATTGTAGAGATTCGCAACGGAGAGTTGGTCGCCTACCAGGGCAACTATCACTACTATCTAGAAAAGATCGCTGAAGAGAAAGAGAAAGCCCGACAAGAGCGAATCGCTGCCGAAAAACGAGCCAAAGAGCGAGAAAAACAGAAAGCCAAAAAGGCAGCCGGCAAAACCTAAGGAGCCAAAGCAATGTTTACGGGTCTGGTTCGAAGTTTGGGCACAGCCCAGTTGATCAATTCTTCGCAGCTACGGGTTACCTGTCCCCGGTTGCAACCTCAGTTGGCCTATGGAGATAGCGTGGCGGTGGACGGCCTTTGCCTGACGGTGGTGGAGATTCTGCCCGATGGATTTTTGGCCGATGTTTCGCCGGAAACCCTGCGGCGCTCGACTTGGGGCCAGGGATCCCTCGGCCCGCGCACAGTCAACCTGGAACCGGCGCTGCGGGTAGGAGACAAGTTAGGGGGGCATTTTGTCAGCGGCCATATCGATGGGGTGGGGCAACTGTGGGATCAAGCCGCCACTGGCAACGCCTGGGAGCTGAGCTTCAAGGTTCCCGAAGAGATCGGGCGTTACATCGTACCCAAGGGCAGCGTGGCGGTGAATGGGGTGAGCTTGACCATTGCTGAGGTGCGCCAAGGGGGCTGCTGGTTCAAGGTGGCTGTGATCCCCCAAACCTACCGCGAGACCAACCTTTCCCAGCTCCAAGTTGGGGATCCCGTCAACATAGAGGCGGATATTTTGGGCAAGTATGTGGAAAAATTGCTGGGCTTGCTGCCCCCCGAGAGCAGCGTTTCTCTGGAGTTTCTGGCCGAGCATGGCTATATCTAGGTACCTTTCCCATGATCCACCCCGAGGAAGTTGAGCGCCTGCGCGGCGTAAATGTTTATCTCATTGGGATGATGGGCAGCGGCAAATCCACCGTGGGATCGGAGCTGGCAGCCCAGTTGCGCTTTCAATTTTTCGACACCGATGGTCTGGTGGAGCAGGTGGGGGGTTCTTCCATCGCTCAGATCTTCGCCGAGCATGGGGAAGCCTACTTCCGGGATCTGGAGACGCAGGTGTTGGCCCAGTTGAGCAGCTACACCCGGTTGGTGATCGCCACAGGCGGCGGCATTGTGTTGCGCCCCAAAAATTGGAGCTACTTGCACCATGGCCTCACCGTTTGGCTGGATGCGACCCCCGAGCTGATTTGGCAGCGGCTCAAGCGGGATCCCGGCCAACGCCCCCTGCTGCAAACCCCCGACCCCCAAGCTGCCCTGCACAAGCTGATGCAAGAGCGAGAGCCGTTCTACGCCCAAGCCGACGTGCGGGTGCCCATCCGGTCAGAAACCAGCCCGCCCCAATTGGTTGAACAGATCTGGCAAGCCATTCGCGCCCGCCTGCGAGACGGGATCCCCTCCTAGCCACCTCGCGCCCAACACAAAAAGGGATCCCATGAGGGATCCCTGAACTCTTTAGTTTTTGATTTTTGATTACTCAAGATTCGCCGGGAGCGGATCCCTGACGCAGCCAGGGTAGCTTCCTTTAGAGCGCATTGCCGCGGGGGAGGACTTCTTCAGGGAACTCAAAGCGCTCATGGGGCTGGTCCTGCGGCGCCATCCACGCCCGAATCCCCTCGTTCAGCAAAATGTTCTTCGTGTAAAACGTCTCAAACTCAGGGTCTTCCGCTGCCCGCACCTCCTGACTGATAAAGTCATACGCCCGCAGGTTCAGCGCCAACCCCACTACCCCAATGCTCGACATCCACAAACCCGTCACCGGCACAAACAACATGAAAAAGTGCAGCCACCGCTTGTTGGAAAACGCTATCCCAAAAATCTGGCTCCAGTACCGGTTGGCCGTCACCATCGAGTAGGTCTCCTCCGACTGCGTCGGCTCAAAAGCCCGAAAGGTGCTGGCCGCCTCCCCATCCTGAAACAGGGTGTTCTCCACCGTCGCCCCATGGATGGCACACAGCAGCGCTCCACCCAAAACGCCAGCCACCCCCATCATGTGGAACGGGTTCAGCGTCCAGTTGTGGAACCCCTGGAAAAACAGCAAAAAGCGGAAAATCCCCGCCACCCCAAAGCTGGGCGCAAAAAACCAGCTGCTCTGCCCCAGCGGGTAAATCAAAAACACGCTCACAAACACCGCTATCGGCGCGCTAAACGCAATGGCGTTGTAGGGCCGCACCCCCACCAGCCGGGCAATCTCAAATTGCCGCAGCATAAAGCCAATCAGCCCCAGCGCTCCGTGCAGGGCCACAAAGGTCCACAGCCCCCCAATCTGGCACCAGCGGGTGAAGTCCCCCTGGGCTTCGGGGCCCCACAGCAGCAGCAGGCTGTGCCCCATGCTGTCGGCGGGGGTGGAGACGGCTACGGTCAAAAAGTTGCACCCTTCCAGGTAGGAGCTGGCCAACCCGTGGGTGTACCAGGAAGTTACAAAGGTGGTGCCGGTGAGCCAGCCGCCCAGGGCTAGGTAAGCGCAGGGGAACAGCAGCAGCCCGGACCAGCCGATGAACACGAATCTGTCGCGCTTGAGCCAGTCATCGACGATGTCGAACCATCCTCGCTCCTGACGCACGCGCCCTACCGCTATGGTCATAGGACGTCTCTCCAGAACAATGACGACGAATAAAGTGCAATACAGCAGCGCCCACAACAGTTCTGAGCAGCACTGTCCTTCCATCTTACGAAAAATCAATAAGTTGCAACATAACCTCAAGATGAGGCGCTGCATCAGCTCATCCGGCGCAGGGATCCCTTGTGTTTTAGGATGGGAAGGGTTTTGGCTGAGGGCAACTGAGCCGGGATCCGTTCGCGGCGGCGGAGCGGAGCCCACAACACCAGGGAGGGCAGCGTGGTTCAAGCCAGGATTTTGTTCGCAGCGGCAGAGGCAGCACCTTTGGCCAAGGTGGGGGGCATGGCGGATGTGGTGGGATCCCTGCCTGTCGTTTTGCGCAAGCTGGGGCAGGATGTCCGCATCATCATGCCTCTGTATGGCTTTCTCTGGGACAAGTTCGGCCAGGAACCAGGGCAATACCCCCGCTCGAAAGATCCCATCTGGTCTAAACAGGTCATGGGTCAGGTGGCCGATATTTACGAAAGCGTTTTGCCCGGCACCGATGTGCCCCTCTACTTGGTCAGCCACTACTGCTTTGCTCCCCACCGCATCTACTACGGCGAGGACGAGTTCTGGCGCTTCACCTTTTTTGCCAACGCCGTAGCCGAATTTGCCTGGACTTACTACCCCTGGAAACCCAACATCATCCACTGCCACGATTGGCACACCGGCATGATCCCGGCCTGGATGCACCAAGCTCCCGATATTGGCACGGTGTTCACCATCCACAACCTGGCCTATCAAGGGCCCTGGCGCTGGCAACTGGAGCGCATGACCTGGCTGCCCTGGTATTTTTCTGCCCACAACACCATGGCTGCCGGGATCCTCTATGCCGACCAAGTGAATACCGTCTCGCCCACCTACGCGATGGAGATTCGCACCCCTCTGCATGGGGAAGGACTGCAGGACTTGTTGGCCTGGAAAGGGGAACGGTTGCGAGGAATTTTGAATGGGATCGACATCGACAGATTTGATCCCCGCACCGACCCAGACCTAGAGGCCAATTTCAGCATCGATGACCTCAGCGGGCGGGCGGCCAACAAAGCCACGCTACAGGCCAAGTTGGGCTTGACCGTCAACCCAGATACCTTTCTGATGGGCATGGTGGCCCGTTTGGTGGAGCAAAAAGGGATCGACTTGCTCATCCAAGCCTTGGATCGCTTTTTGGCCTACAGCGACGCGCAATTTGTTTTGCTGGGAGGCAGCGGCGAAGCCTACTACGAAGGGCGGATCCGGGAGATGGCCGAGCGGCACCCGGGCAAAATGGCCTACCAAAAAGGCTACCAACCCAAGCTGGCCCAGTTGATCTACGGGGGGGCAGATGCGTTTTTGATGCCCAGCCGCTTTGAGCCCTGCGGCATCAGCCAAATGATCGCCATGCGCTATGGGTGTGTGCCCATCGTCCGCCGCACGGGGGGGCTGGTGGATACGGTCAGCCACCACATCCCCAGCAAGGGGATCGGCACCGGCTACTGCTTTGACCGCTACGAAGCCCTGGACTTCTACACCTGTCTGGCGCGGGCTTGGGAAGCCTTCCAGCACAAAGAAACTTGGCAAGCGCTGCAGAAGCGGGGCATGGCCAGCGATTTCAGTTGGCACCGCTCAGCGCTGGAATACCTGCGCATGTATGAGCTGATTCTCAACCTACCGCTGCTGCCGGAAAAGCCTCCAGAGCCACCCAACTCGCCCAGCTCCTCTCCGCCCAAGCTCAAGAAGCCCATCTCCTCCCAGCCTCGCTCCAAAGGGATCCCTGAGCTGCAGCAAAGGCCCGAGGAGTAGGGTAGAGTGGAACGGGTCAAGAGAGGTTTTGGGGGTTACCCGCACATGATTGGACGACGTCCCGCTGTTGCTTCCCAAGGCTGTCGCCAGGACGCCATCGCACAGGGGCTCAGCCTTCTGCGCCGTTCTTGGGCGCGGTTGGTTTTCGGCGTACTGCTCGGCCTCATCTTGGGCGTGGGCTCCACCTTCTGGGCCACCGCTCAGCAGCTCCCTGCCGGACAGCAGCTTATTCCCAATCCGCAGCAGTTTCGCGCCCTAGAGCAACCCAGCAGCGCCCTCAGCGCATTGCGAGCCGAACAACTGGCCGCCGAAGCCAATGCCGCCATCCAAGCGCAAAACTACGACCAGGCTGTCGAGCTGCTGCAGCAGGTGTTCAACGCCTACAACCAGCGCTCCAACTACCACCAAGATCTCTCCCGCGCCTTCGCCGGGATCCAAAACCGCATCTCCGAAGAACAGCGGGAGCTGGCCCGTGTTGCCGCCCAAGCCCGGGATCAAGCTGCCTACGATTTGGCCGTGGTCTACCGCGCCGCCGGGCGACCGGAAGAGGCCGTGGGCTGGCTGATCCAGGTCATCAACAGCCAGAGCCCAACCCGCGAGCTGGGCACCCAAGCCTACCAGCAGCTCTTGGAAATCGGCTTCGTCAGCACTCCCTTCCCCAGCTAGAGCTGCTCTTCCAGATTGCGATAGAAAGCCAGCGCCGTTTGCCCATAGGTTCGTTGGTCAAAGCGCAGCAGGGATCCCACCTGGTCTGGTAGCTTCTGGCCGCTGCGATGCTCGACGATCAAGGTTCCGCCTGGCTTGAGCAAGGGCGGGATCAGGGGCAGGAGCGGGGCGTACAGACCGGCCTCGTAGGGAGGAGCAAAGTACACGTAATCAAATGGCTCCAAGTTCAGGCCGCGGCTGAGCAGCTTGCGGGCATCTCCCTGAATGACCTGGAAAGATTGCCCCAGCTGCGCCACCTTGGCCCAGTTGGCTCGGATGATGCGGCAGGCAGGGGCGGCAATCTCGATCCCGGCCACAAAAGCGGCCCCCTGACACAGGGCTTCTGCCCCCACCGTACCGGCCCCACAGCACAGATCCAGCCAGCGACAGCCTTCCACCTGCCCTTGCAAGATGTTGAACAAGGCCTGCCTCACCCGGCCAGGGGTGGGTCGGGTGCCCAAGCCAGTGGGAGTTTGCAGCGCTCGTTTGCCGCTGATGCGCAGGCTCATGGGATCCCTTCAGGGGCTAGGCGTGGCCGGCAACTGGCCGGTCAACCCACTGCGCTGGGCGGCGCGATCCCGCTCCATCTGGATTTGCTCCACCAAAGGTTGGGGCAGTTGGGCGGAAGCTTGCAGGGCCTGATCGAAAAGGGGGACGGCCTCTCGGTCTTGCCCTTTGGAAACCAGAATTTGCGCCTTGAGGTAGTAAAGCTCGGGGTTGCTGCAAGAAGCAGCAATGGCTCGATCCACCGCCTCCAGCGCCTCGTCAAAGCGCTGCATATCCCGGTAGGCCAGAGCTTGGCCGCGGTAGGACAGATAGTCAGGAGCTGCCATCCGAAACTGATTTAGAGCCTTCTCCCGGTAGGTCAGCAGCAAATCCATGTAGCCGTTGAGCAGATTGAGCTCCGGATCGCTGCTGTCCACTGCTTGGGCGGCCCGGATGGAGGCAAACAATTGATTGAGGGTGGGCAGAGCTTTGGGCAAACCGATGACCACCCCATCTCGCACCACTATGTTGGCTGCCTCTAGCCCGTAGCCCACACCCTCGTAAAGGTTGCCACGCAAGGGATCCGTCTTTTTCAACTCGGCGGCCACCTGTCGGGTTTGAGTGGCCAACTGGGCAAATGCTTCCAGGTCTCCCTCCTGATAGGCCAGCGCCGCCAACAGGGCATAGACCATCGGCTCTTCGGGGGAGGCCTTCTTGGCCATTTCCAGTTTTTCCCGGCTCTGGCTGTAGCGGCCTGAACAGAAGAACTCTTCAAAAGCTGCCGCCACCTCCGGCCTGATGGGGCGGGCATTGTCCCCGCTGCGGAAGGGATCCTGCGCCCAAACGGGCAGAGCGGATCCCCACACCCAACAAATCACCCCCAGCAGTTTGCCCAGCCTGCTCATTTTGCCGATACTCATCCCCAGTGCCTCAACTCCCACCCCCATCTAACCCTCTCTTCAGCGCAGCAGTTGGGCAATCGAAGCAATAGCGGCATCTTGAACCAACTCATTGGGCTCATAGGCCAGAAGATCGTGCAAGGGATCCAAGGCGCGCGGATCCCCGATTTGGCCGAGGGCACGGGCCGCCGCCTCCCGCACCACCGGTTCATCGTCCGCAAGCTTGGTCAGCAAAGCCGGCACCGCCTCCACCACCCGCATTTGCCCCAACCGGTAAATGGTTTGCAGTTGAGCCTCAAGAGGGGTTGCTGGGAGAGCAGAGCTGTACACAGAAATACCCGCAGAACCGTCGGAGGAGTAGCCGCCATAGGCCATCGAGATGGCCGAGAGAGCCTGCAACGCCTCTAGGGCACGAGATCGCTCTGCCCCGCTCATCTGGGGCAATTGAGCCACCAGATCATCAAAAGCTTGCTGCACAGGATCGACAGCCGCAACCTGTTGGGCAATGCGAGTTAATTGGCGATCCGCCTGCACCTGCTGCCAAGACTGGAACGCTGCCAGACCTGCCACTATCAAAGCCGCATCGGCCAGAATGGCCAGCAGCGCCATTCCTCCCCAAATCTTGCTGCGACGGCTGAGCCTTCGCATTTGCTTATCCACATAGACAAAGGCTTGGTGCTGCCGTTCCCAAAAGTCGGGGGCCACCTGCAGAGTTTGAGCGCTCAGATCGGGAGACAGAAGGTTTTCCTCGCGGGCTACCTCTAGGCTCTGTAGCCTTTGATTCAAGCGAGAAAATTGTTTCGTCCAGAGCCAAGTAAACATCAGGTCACGTCCTCTCTGCAAACCTGCCATCGAGAACCAAGTCTTGCTGACACAACATTGTGCAGGACATTGTGCGGGAACATTATGCGGGCTGTGCTGGCGTTCAGTGTCAGGCAAGGTTGGCCCACTTTCCCCTGGGATCCCAGAGGGGGAGCTTATGCGACAGGATAACAAAAGCGTCAGCTCCCCACCACCGGTCTTTACCCCAGAATCGCAGGATACCTCTCATCATGGAGAGGCCGACGAAGGACGCAGAGAGGTTGGCTGCACTTGCGACCGAGAGAACCCGAAGGCCACCGCGTCGAGCTTCTCGACACCCGACTGACCGTTTGAGCCATTCTGCCGCTGCCTGAGGAGATGCCATGACCACTGCCCTCGCCCCCCGTAAAACCCACACTTCAGAGGAATACTTTGCCCTGGAAGCTGAATCAGAGGCCACAGGCGGGATCCGCCGTGAATTTCGCAATGGGGAAATTATTGAGATAACTGGCGGCACACCCATTCATAGCCAACTGATTACCAGTGTCAATGCCCTACTTTGGCTTAAGCTAAGAGGCAAGGGTTTTCCGTTTTTTCTAGTGATCTCAGACTTTACATACCTGCCTTCGAACAATATGTCTATCCCGATGGTATGGTGATCCAAAACCCAGTTCAGCTTAAAGAAGGGCGCAAGGATACTGTCACTAACCCTATCTTAATTGTGGAAGTGCTCTCGCCTGCCACCGAAAGCTACGATAGAGGAGCGAAGTTTGCTGCCTATCGCTCTCTCCCAACTTTACAGGAGTATCTGCTAATTGACCAAGCTCGAATCAGTGTAGAACACTACCGCCGCCAGGGAAATGTCGAGTGGATCTTCAGGGACTACCATGCCCTGGATGATGTTGTTACGCTGCCATCTGTCAACATCACTTTTTCCCTGGCAGACATTTACGGTGATATTGAATTAGAGCAAGATTCAAATGCAACACGCTCCTGACAAGAACCTACTCCCCCACTTGAAACGTAGATGAGGCAAGTTGGGAATGCCTGAAGTGATTCTGCTAGATATCTACATCCGGCTCTGGCTAGGGTTACACGGCTATGCCATAAAAGACTATTAAAGGATGAGATGGGCGACAATGTTTGCAGAAGTATCTAGGGCGTTTTAACTCATTCAAGGGAGGAAAAACTATGACTGCTACCTATGCTGTGTCTTCTAAGCCAATGACTTTTGCTGAGTTTCTGGAGTGGAAACCTAACAGACGATACGAACTACACAACGGAGTTGCGGTTGAGATGCAACCCACAGGGAAACATGATGAAATCAGTGGTTTTCTTGCCATCCAATTGGCATTAGAAATCCGCAGGTGCAACCTCAACTATTTTCTAGGTCGGGACACCTTGATCAAGGCGCCGGAAGGCGATACTGCCTACGCTCCTGATGGGGTGCTGATTGACCGTACCGCCTTGGCCAGAGAACCCCTGTGGCAGAAATCCTCGACGCTCATCCACGGAACCTCTATTCCTCTTGTCATTGAAATCACCAGCAACAACTGGCGAGATGACTACTGGCATAAGCTGAGTGACTACGAGACGTTAGGTATTGCCGAATACTGGATCGTTGACTACCAAGCGTTGGGGGGTCGTCGGTACATTGGCGAGCCGAAGGTTCCCACAATCTCTGTTTTCCAACTGGTCAATGAGGAATATCAGGCGCAATTATTTCGGGGCAATGACCGGATTCGCTCTAAAGTTTTCCCTGAATTAAACCTCACGGCTGAGCAGATTTTTCGGGCTGGAGCCTAGCATGGTCAAGGCACTTCCGCCCGTATTAACTCGTGGTCAGAGGCAACTTTTTCCAGCCCATTGGCAGAAGCATATCGAATTGGCTGATATATGGCTACCACCCTTCTGAAAGACGTTCCACAATATCCCGACGGGACAACACCTTTTCGCAGGTCTCCCATCTTGGGCCTTTGGGTTCAACTGTGCTTGCGTAGCGCAGCTCAAAAGCGTTGGCCTGTTTCTTGCGCTCTGTAAACTCCTGCAATTTGGCCTCCAGAGTTTCGATATTCTCAATCCACTCATCTTCGATAGTATCGGGCAAAGAACCGAACAAGTCGTAGCGATCTTTCATCCGCTGAGAAAGCACCTCGTATACCTTTTCGTCGTGGGTACCGTGGTACACCAGGTTGAGCATGTCCACACGGTCGCGGGTCTGACCAAAGCGCTTGATCCGCCCGATGCGCTGCTCTAGGCGGGAAGGATTCCAAGGGAGATCAATGTTGATCAGCGTGCCCAAAGTTTGGAGATTCAGACCTTCACAAGCAGCATCGGTGGCCACCACCAGCCGAATGGTACGCTCTCGCACGGCTCTCTTGATATCTTCCCGCTCTGCGCTCCGCCATTCTCCGGCAAAAAACAAACCCGACTTGTGGGCGCCTGCATAGAGAGCCACACTTTCTTGAGGCAGACGTTGGCTCAGGTTGTTGGCCACCCAATGGGCGGTATCAAAATACTGGCTGAAAATGATGCATCCCAAGTCCAGCCAGTGTCGTTCCTGTAGGAAATAGAGGACGGCATCGAGTTTGGGATCCGTGCTCTTTTGGCTCAAGACGCTAACAATGCGCTCCAAATGGGCATATTCTGCCTCTAAAATCTCTGGAAGGTTGTCTAACAGCCAATCTTCTTCTCCGTCCTCCTCAAAAAAACGCCGCTTTTCCAGTAGTTTCTGAGCCGTAGATAGGCCGCTGGCAATACTGGAGCAGATCCGGCTTTGCATGATGCTTTTCATAAACCCAGCGGATTGGGTACGCTGTCTCAAAGCCCTAGCAAAATCTTGGGCAGCTTCATAGGCCACATCAAATTCGGGAGAAGTGAGCAAACCCAGCCCACAGAACATGGGCAATTGCTCTCCCTCGCTCGGCCAAATATCGACGGCAATCCGCTCAAGCAAGCCCAATTCTTCCAAGGTAGAGCGTTTTCGCAATACGGTATGGCGCAGAATTGGGTTGTGTCGCTGGAAAAAAGTCAGCCCCTGTTGGCGCTCTTCCAGGGCATCTCGCAGTTCTTGGCGGGTGAAGTCCTCCAATTCCGTCAGGGGCTTATCTGTGAAGTGTTGACCTTTGAAGAGCTTCAGATCGCTGCGGATGTGGTCAAACAAGGGATCCTCAACAGATGGCGGCAGAGGATTGCGGAGCAAATTCCAGGCAAAATGCTCGTCGGTCACTGCTTGTTGTCCTGTCAAGATGGGCAGGATCCTTTGCGTCTGCTGCCACAACTGCTGATGCCGTCGTCCCAACACATGCTCGGCACCGCTGTTGAGCACTCCCAGCAGATCCCACAGCTCCTCAACATGGGTTTGGATGGGGGTGGCTGTGCCCAAAAGGACGTGCTTGGACTGGGTGGCCGCCTTGCCCATAAAGTCCAAGAGATTGTTGGGTTTGGGATCCCTTACCGTGACACCACGGGTACAGCGGGCGCGGTGGGCCTCATCCAGGACAATCGTGCCAAAGCGTCGTTCCAAAAGGCATTGGGCTTCGGGGGCATTGTGAAAGATGAGACCCGTAGAAACAATACCAATTTGATAGGGGCAACGGCCAATACCTTCAGCACCCTTGGTTTTGATGATGTGCCCATTGGCATCTTGCCATACCTTGCGGTTGGAGAGCCACACAGCAGAGGGAATGCCCAGTTTATCTTTGAGTTCCACTTGCCACTGCTGGCAGAGGGTAGCCGGACAAAGAATTAAGGCTGGCCCATCTTCCAAAAGGCACGCCACCATCGCCGCAACCGCCAAAGACAAGGTTTTACCCAGCCCCACTTCATCTGCCAGAATGAGTCGCACTGCACCATACAGCTCTCGGTGTTCCAGGAACATTTCCACAAACGACTGCTGCCATGGTTTGAGAACCTCACCCCGGCGATAGAGAGGGGCTTCCACCAATGCGGCTCCAGGAACATCGACAGGTTGCAAGTCTTGAAGAAATACCTCTACCTTGCGAGATAATCGCCCCACCTCTTCCACAATCGCTTCTGGCAGAGGAACACTCCGTTCCCACAGGTACTGAAACTCCGCTTCGACCCAAGCAACCCCTTCTGGCGACTGGTCTTCCCAGACAATTTCGTAATGCTCTTGCCATCCCTGCCGCGTTTCGTTGAGGCTGCCGATAAAAGCAGATTTGGTGCCATCTCTTGCCTCAATAACACCTGCTTTGCCGTGGAGAAAGGGGGCATCTGCGGCTGACACCACTCGCACTTCCACTTTGCCGCTTTTGAGGATTTCGTAAAGTTGACGGTAGCGGGGGCGCTGTAATAGGCTGGTGATCAATTCTCCTTTCTCTTCGTTCCATTTTTCTTTGAGCGCCATTTCTCTGGCCTGGCGGGAAGCTTTGCCGATGGCAATATCCCAGGGATCCAAGTCGCTGTTACAGACGATCTGCACCTGCTCGATGTGTGTAATCTCTTCAGTCACCAATTCAAAAATAGAAGAGCGAAAGTACCCAGCAATGCGCTTGTAGGTGCGTGCCTTTGCCAGGCGATCTTTGAGAAAGACATGGCTGAGCCGCTGCTGGCGGGAACTGAAACGGCGTAGGAAAGAAGTGCTGGACATGGCGGGCTGGGGTAAAATTGTAACAATACTCTAGCCTTAAAATGAGCAGCCGAAGGCGCAAGCAGCGTCTTTGCAGAATAAGCTGATCAGCGCAAGGTAGCCATGTCAACCGTACAAGAGTCTGCAGGCTTTCAGGGCAGAGAGAAGCGCAGCATAGGAATATCCGAAGCACAAGCGCGGCTTATTCAAGAGAAAATTCAATCCGTCTTTGGCTCGGATCTGTGGGCTATTGTTGTCTATGGATCCCGCGCCAATAATTCATGGGTTCACGGCTCTGACCTCGATTTATTAGTAATTGCAGAGAATATACCCGATTGCAGAAGCAGAGATGACTTACTGCTTCCTACCTGCAGGGATCTAGAAAAACTTCTTGGCTTGGAGATAAACTTTATCTTGCTAAAGCCCACAGAGCTATGCAGGCCAGCCAGCTTGACTTATGAAGTGGCTACCAACCACCACATCATCTATGAAAAGCAGAACTGCATCACGCAGATCAGGGATATAGTCAATCAACTCATCTGTGACAGTTTAATTACGTATAAAGTATGCCGGGGGATCCCCTATTGGGTGAATAACGATGAGAAAGAAATTAGCAAGAGACTACTATCAAAGGGCTAATTATCGCATCCAAGCGTTGTCATTCTTCTATGAGGTTGGCGATTACGCTGATGTAGTTCGGATGTGCCAAGAAGTCATTGAGTTATTCATCAAAGCTTGCCTAATCATTAAGGGAATAAACTACGGCAAAACCCATGACCCTGGTGGCCAAGTAGCAGAAAATAGGGAACGGTTCCCAGAGCTTTCTGACGAGGAAATAGCCTTGCTGGAAAACATATCATTTGAGATGCGCAAAGATAGGGAGTTGGCTTTTTATGGAGCTGTAGATATTGTCCCCTTGGAATACTACAAACAAAAAAATGCGGACAAGGCTATAGTTTATGTTAACCAAATAAAGTCGATTGTTGAGAAATACTTTAACTCAGATGCTGAGCTTGAAGGAAGCCCTGGCAATACAACTTGTGAGTGAGTTAATCCTATAACTTCTTCTTCAACCCAAGCGTTCATTTCTAATCAGTGCAAACAAGATATTAGCGGCTGAGGATTCTTCTGGATAGCGGTGTTCTCGCTTGCGGGCGATGTATTGACAAAAAGCCATCAAATCATCCCGGCGCATGTGGTAGTTGGGCACCAAAGACCGCAGGTGTTCCATCACCTCATCGCTATCCGCCTCTTTCTGCAGTTCGTAGAGAGCAAACAAAACGGCTCGCAGTGCTGAGCGGCCAAATTCGCCCTCAAAGCTGCTCTTCTTGAAGTCTAGAGCATTTTTGAGTCGGGCATTGTTGGGCTGCTGAGAGGCCATCAATTCGCCATAGTCGCCAACTCGAAATGCCTTGGCAAAGTTCTGGTAGTTGTCCAGCTTCTTCAGCCCTACCGCTTCCAGTTCCATCATTTTCAGATAAAAGCGCTCTGCACCACAGCACCCCTCCCACACCCCCTGCGCGATGCCTTCAGGTACAAGATGCTCATTGGCAACCTGCACAGCGTAATCAATAATTTCTCGCACGATGTCTCTTTCGCCTTTGGGTCGGGGGCGCAGGGCTGCTGCCACCATATCCTGTCCATCAATGCGCCGGTAGCCCGTCAATACCCGCAACGCTGCCGCATAACCTGCCATTTGCAAATCGGCATCCTCAAATAGGTTTTCGGTGCGCCCCTTGCCCTTGGTACTCTGATTTAACCCCACCATGGTCTCAATTTGATGGGCAACTTCCTGCCGCACTTCCTCCACCAGTTCGTCCCGATAGGCGGACTCGTCGCGCACCCGCTTGCGCGCTACCAACAATACCGTGCCCTGCACATACCCGCCCTTTTTCAGTTCGGAGGTGGTTTCGGTGGCAATGTACCAAGCGGCTGTAACTTGCAAGCCCGCCCCCCACATGATGCTGGCCATATCCGACCATACTTCCGCATCCTGATGGGTAAACATCACAATTTGCAAGCCGTTGTCGGGCATGTGGTTCGCTAGGGCGCTATAGGCGGCAATCATGTCCTGCCGAAACTTTTCCCCTTTGCCCTGAATGGCCAACGCCCGCCGACTGTCCCACACCCAATCGGCAAACTCCTTGGGCGGATTCTTCCGCAACCACGCGATGAAAAATTCCGTGATCTCGTGGTAATGCACCGCATCCGCATACGGTGGATCGGTGATGAAAATATCACTAAAAGCATTACAGTTGTTGGCGGACAGAGCATGAATAACTTTTATTTCTCCATTCAGCAAATCCCTTTTATAAGAAGGAAATCTTGCGTTTTTATCTAAAGCTGTTGTCCGTATTGCATAAGTATACATAGTATTCAATGCCTGTTGATAGAATGTGTTTTCAGGTTTTTCCCAGCTAGTATGCCAATGACATAATCTTGAATTCCAATCGAGAGCGCTAATTGAACCAAATAATAAAAATATTCTTGAGTTCTTGTTTAATAAACTTGATTGAAATAACTGATGTAAAAATATCTGCCGTGGGTTAAACAAATGATGCCAATACGTCCAGCCCCGCTCGCGAACGAGGCGTGTGGTTTCTTCCCCCGGTTCGATCGCCATATCGGGTACCAGGCCAGCTTCCTGCCAGGCGGCCAGGTTTTCCCGCACGATTTGTTCCACCTTTTGTTCCCGTGCCAAATCGGCGGGGGTGACGCTGGCAAAAAAGGTTTCTTGGCGGCTTTGGCCCAAGGTTTCCGCCGTTATCCACTGAATGCAATACAGCCGTTCTTGAAAAATATCGTCCGGGCGGGGCATAAAGTCGTGTTTTTCCCAGCGGCGCAGTTTGTTGCCGGTGGTGCCATCGGGCAGGCGGTAATCGCCGCGAATGGTTTTGATCGGCGTGCGGTATTCTTCCCCATCCAGCACGTACACCAAATCGCCCTTTTGCACGGTGCCTTTGGCGGCGGCGGTCATTTCCGCTTCGCTCACTCCCGTGACAATTTCAATTTCAAAGCGTTTTTGGTCGTAATTGGGGATTAACTTCGCCACCACATTGCGGGTTTTGCTGATCACCCAACTGGGAGCCATTGGCACCATCCAGCCCGTGTGAGGGCAACGAGTTTCCAGGCAATACAAATAGGCTTTGGCGCGGTTGCCGTGTTCATCATGCTCGATGCCCAGCTTCGTAATTTCCTGATCCACCGCTGCGGCTACTTCCCTTTGGGCTTGCTCAATTTCCCGACGGGTGGCTTCATCTGCCCCCACGATATTCAGCGCTCCCCAAGTGAGCATACAGGCAATGGGATTGAGGTCGCTGGCATAGACATCGCAGCCCAGCCGGGCCGCTTCAAAGGGGATTTGGCCGCTGCCGCAGAAGGTATCTCCCACCCGCGGGCGATGGCCAAACCGCAAAGTCCCCAGTTGTTCCACCAATTCCGGGAAACTGTGGGCATTTGTCCCCAAATGTTGGTTCACCCGATCCCAAATGGGGCCGTAGAGGGTGGCATCGTCGCATTCTTCCGGCCGTTTGCAGAGTTCCAGTTTTTCCAGGTAAGAGCGTTGCGCCAATTTGAGTTTGTCCCGTGGCGATTTCAAACGCCGTTCCAAACTGCTGTCGGCGATGCCCATCAGCAATTCAAAAATTTCCAGATCGGCTTCGGGGTTATCGGTGGCAGGCAATAATGCTCCCAACACACAGGCTTTGGCGAGGATGAGGGGTTTGCGCCCTTTCCAGTAACTTCCCAAGGCGGTGAGGGTTTGTCCCAAATTTGCTTTGCGTTCTTTTTGGGCTTCGGCGCTGATTTTTTGGGCAGGCAAGAGCCGCTCGATCAAACTCGGCTTATCTTTCCAAGCAAGGGGGATGATGGACAAGGGAGATCTCCGGCGATACCATCGATCATGGTAGCTCTTAGGGCCCTAAGCCGTGAACTGGGAAGACTATATTCATTCGGATCCCGATATTCTCCTGGGTAAGCCAGTTTTCAGAGGAAGTCGCCTATCGGTGGAATTTATTTTGGGGCTATTTTCGGCAGGCTGGACGGAAAAGCAGATTTTGGAAAACTACCCTACGCTGACTCCAGAAGCACTTAGGGCTATGTTTAGCTATATCCAAGAATGTATGCGTGAAATGAACTTCTACAGTTTTTCAGATAAAGTTAGTTGATGCAATTTCTCGTCAATGAAAATTTTCCACGCTTAAGTATCTGTCTATTGCGAGATGCTGGCTTAGATGTGGCATCGCTCTCAGAGGAAGCTCCAGGTACTAAAGATTTCGAGGTCTTGGCTAGAGCTGCACAAGAGAAGCGGATTATATTGACTTTTGATCGGGATTAGCGTCCTTTGTAAGTCTAGCTTGTCCAAATCTGGAATGGACTCTGGAAGAGCGTTAAACAACTTGCGAAACTGGGCAGTGGTGCGAGATTTCACAGTGTTTCGGGGTTTAATTCTTCCGTCTTGCCTGCTTGATACTCGGCTATTGCCTCGGCACCGAGTTTTGCTAACATATCCGCTGAAGAAGCAAAGGATTCTTCCCATCGCTGATCGTCTTCTAGCTCATCAAGAATCAGGCTGGCAATTGCATTTTGCTCCTCTGTGGGTAGAGCTTTTAACTTGCTAATCGCTTTCTCCAGCAGTTCTGTCATCATTTGCATTCTCCCAAATAGGCGGTTTTATCTAGTATAACTTAATCTCTTAGCTTTGTCGTGCCAATGGTTGCTTCACTATCCCAAAAGGGCGAGGGATCTTCTTGCAAGCAGGATAACAGGCTGAGTTGATCGGCTTCTACGGCTTCGCTACGCAAGCTATCGGAACAAGCTGGCTGGTATGGGCGCTTGACCGGAGTGGGCACACTCAGTTCCGTCAAGGGATTTTCTGTGAGGGCATAGCGCAGGGCTTTGCGCCAACCGATATTCCCGTGATCGACACCCCCTGTCGCCGCTGCTGTCATGGTGTAAAGCCACCAGCGCTCTTCTGGACGCAGCCCTCTCCAGTTGCGAATGGCATTGGGGATCGCCTCCGGTTTGGCCCGTTCTACTGCCCAAGCCAGCACCAGCAATTCCTTCCCCAGCAGACGTTCTACGAGGTTGCGGCCAGTTGTCCAACGGCTCGGATTCATTTTTTTCGCCCGCAGGCGGTCATTAAACTCTTGTTTGAGATCCTCAGCAATCTGGCTCCAGATAGACCGGCTGAGAACACAGCGCTCCGCAATGTCCGGCTGTCCGTTGATGCCCGCCTTGATGCCATAGACTTCGTAAATCAGCACAGGAGCGGTTCTGCCGGCAGGTATTTCGACCACAAAGTGGTGGGGATCAACGGTTTTGGGACAGCCGAACCCCACCGTCTCCCATTTTTTATCGCTCACTGCTCTACCTCTCCCGGCTCAGGATTGATTTCCAACCGATGCAAAAAGACTTCCAAATCGTGGCCGCTGCTGAAGCGTAGGTCGTCCAAGCGCAGACTCACCTCTGCCGTCTCATTGCCCAAAGCCTGACGTGCTATCGCAATAAACTGCTCAATGTCTTCCGCTTTTACCACCATATCGCTTCCAAAACGGGTGGTGATGGCTCGGTTCCCTTCCCCCACGGTTAGGGAGATCCCACCCGCCAGTCGCACACCCAAAGCCTTGCTCTGATTGATGGCCGTATAACTCGCCTTATTTCCTTGCAGGTTGAGGCGCTTGTGCAGCTTAGCCGGTTTGTTTTTGTCAATCACCGGCCCTTTTTGGTCGAGCGCCGGGATCGTGAAGTTGCGAGTGGTGCTCACCCCTTGATCTTCGGCGTAGGCATAGATGGTAACGGCTTCTGATCCCTCTAGTTCGATGGGGCCAGTGTAGAGGGTGCCTTCCCGTGGGTTAATGCCCGTGGTGTTCCAGCGAATTTGACCACGGGGTTTCACGGTTAGCTCTACGGTGCGCTTGCCGCCGCCAATACGAGGCTGGTGGGTGAGGGTCAGCGTATTCTTCCAAGCATAGACATCCCCTGTCTCGTGCCGGCCATCCGGGTCAATGGCGACAAACCACAGGGCAGTGGCATCGGTTGTCCAGATCGTATCGGGCACCACAGGGCTGTTGGCATCCACATTGGGCGTGTAGCTGTAGTGAACACGGCCATTTTTGCCCGCATCTCGAGGCAGAATTTCCAAGGTAGCCGTACCGGTGCGGTCATCGTATTCTCGCTGGGTGATGGCTACGGATGTGCGGGGGGGCGGAAAGGGCCCCTTTTCGATGTATCCATCTTCGGTGTACCGCCAGCGACCTTGGCTGACGGCTATCTGCCGCAGGGTATCCATTCCTTTGGGGGGCAACCAGGGCCAGCGCTCGTTGGTGATGGTGCGGGAAACCACGTCTCGCCAAGGGATACGCCGCTCTCCCCCTGCCGGCCACAACAGGTCTTCTGCTCGCGACAGCAACGCCTCGGCATTGGCTTCCACATCGACATACAGCTTGGATGCACCGACATCGGATAGGGCTTTTTCGATCTGCTCTTCAGCATGGAAGGTATTGCCCGTAAAGGTCATGGAGAGCTTGGTAGGAGTCAGTTTGCCCTTGATGGGGTAATAGACCCGATTGAACAGGCTGACCACAGTGGCGTTAAAGTCGTAGGCGGCTTGTTCGGCCTCTTCCTCCAGTTCTGCTTTGTGGGGGGATTTGTCTCCACCGGTTTCTTCCAGTACTCGGGCAACGGCCCACAAACGACGGGTTTTGTCTTCTAGGCTGGCCAGATTGGAGCCATCTCCGGTAACCACACAAAAGTTGTTCTTCTCGGGAACACTTTCCCAAAACTGCTGGGCCTCTTCTGGGGGTGTTTTGCTGTCTGGGCTGAGTACCAGGCACACCCGCGGGCCATTGAGGCGAATCTCATCAATTTTGGGCAGGGCTTGCACCTCTTGATAGGCAATCCGCCGTTGGGGTCGGAAAATTTCTTCCAGCCGCCGCTTCATTTCCGCATCAATTTTCGGCTGGGGAGCGTTGCGGGCACGGCTATCAATGCGCTTACGCAGGTTCTCGATGTTGGAAAAGTACCAAGCATCGTTTTCTTTGCGGTGCAGGTACCAGGCGTTGGCACGGAACGCTTGAAAAGCATCCTGAAATTCGCTGACATTCCGCTGAGGAGCTACTAGGTATTCCAAAAATTGCCCCTCGGTAAAGCCTTTCACAGCATCAACTGATTCAGACAGAGAGGCAGTCAACAGCAGGGCAGCAATCTGACTGGCAGCATCATGGCCCAGTTTTTGATCCACCAGTTCAGCGACAGCAGTGCCATTGGCCGCAATATCGTGGGCAATCGCTCCCTGTAGATTGCTGATTTTGTTGATCTCTTCCCGCACATCTGGGATGTTGAGGTTCAGATGCTGGCAACCGATCAGGTAGACATCGTTGCTGGGACGCTCCCATACCGACTGGATTATTTTTGAAACAAACTGCATCAAGCCGCGAGTTTGACGGTAGCTTTCGTTTTCCTTAAATAGGGCAATGATGTGCTTAACCGAAGGATGGAAAGGGTAAGAAGCATGAATTTCGGCGGCAATTTGTTCGGCAGTTTTGGCAATTGATTTGGCTCTGGCTGCATCTCCCAGCACTTTTGCGTAGGCAGAAGCAACTGCATCAATGGTTTGTACATTGGGCAGGGAGCTAAATAGCCGCTTGCGGAGAATGTCGTAAATTTCCGATGTGCCCAGGTCTACCGGTGTGATGGATCGCGCTTGGCGGTTGGTTTCTTGAGCGAAGTTACCGATTGCTTTTTGCAGTTCCCGTGAGGCTCCTTCGTAGCTGCCGGATAGATTGGAAATGACAATGCAGCAGCGCTTTAACTTCAAGGCGGCACTCAGCAGGTTCGATAGGGCGTAGGTTGTCACTTGCGCCAATGTACCTCCGCCCACCATGCGGGTAATGGCGTAGTCGAAGTAGGGCGGCAGCTCGTCCAATAGAATGAGGGTGGGTTCATCTCCAATTAAATCAATCCAATCCTGCTCACTGGGGGCATCTGCTCCGTGCTGCCAAAATTTGACAAAAGCCTCTTCTTTCCCCAGTTGCCGGGCAATCTCTCCCCAAATAAACCGTTGCTCGAACTTGAGGCGTCCATTGATGGCAACCAGTTTAGCGTCGGCAAAAGGAGCATCTTGAGTGATGTCTGGCACAACCTCGGCACGCAAAGCGGCATCCCGCGCCAGCAACCCTAGGGCAATCATGGAGTGGGTTTTACCACCCCCCATCGCCTGTTTGAGTTCAAACACCGCTTGGTCGGAGCGACCTGCCAGCCGTTTGAGCCCCTGACGCAGCAACAGATCCATCCCGCGGGTAATGTGGTTTTTGGCGAAGAATGCCCGGGCATCCTCTGCTGTATGCTCGATAACATTCGACAGATTTTCAATTTGCTCAACTATGGCGTAGTTCAAGGCCATAGGATGAATTTGACAAACGTCTTTGACGGTGGGAATCATTGCGGCTAGCTCCTGCTACCCAAGATGGTGACCCTCTCTTCAACTAAAGGAACTGTGGGGGGTGTTCAGTATTTAGCAGAGCTGACACAGGCAGGCAAGGGCGGCTGTTCGATATTCATGTCCCGCCTTGTTTGGGATGCGACGGTCAGGATGGGGATCCCTCTGTGAGGATTTGGTTAACCTTTTCTGTCCACTGGGGATCTTCAGGTGCAATCACTATGCTCTTGGGTCGGGATCCCAGTTCCCGATAGATGGGCTCCACTGCGGGAGTGCCCCGCAACTGCCAAGCTATGTCTTTGAGCTGTTGAGTGGTCAAGGTCGATAAATCAAGGATGGTCATGTGGATAGCTCCCCCTCTGGGCCAGTGAATCTCTGTAGCTTCGACCCGTTGGGCTTTACCTCAAGATAAACGGAGAGGGTGGGATTCGAACCCACGGTGGCGTCAACCACGGCAGTTTTCAAGACTGCTTCCTTAAACCGCTCGGACACCTCTCCAAATTGCCGGGATCCCCAGGCTTTACTTATGTTACGCAATGGGTTTCTGGCTGTGCAATCGCTGCCGACCACAACCCCCACAGATTTACCCGCCACTGCCGCCGGAGACCTGAGTGGACGCCTGATGGTTGCGAATGGCCCGCTTGACCAAATTGAGGAAGGCAAAGGCCCGTTGGTCGGTGGGATCCAAGCGCATCACCGCTTGAAAGGCTGCTTCCGCCTGTTGCAGAACGGCCAGATCGATTTGTCCGTCCTCATCTGCTTCCAGTTGGGCCTTTTGCAAGAGGAGGGCCCCTCGATTGTAATGGGCTGCCACATGGTTGGGATCTGCCGCCAAAACGGCTTCCAGCTCTGCCAGGGCCGGATCCAGATAGCCGCTCATGCCCAGTACCCAGGCCAGCTTGTAACGAGCTTCGGTATGGGTTGGATCGGCAGCAACCGCCTGCCGAAATGCCCGGATGGCAGCCTGGAAATCGCCCGCTTGTACCGCTGCGATGCCTTCTTGGTAGCTGTCGTGAGCCATGAGCAAGTTGGGGGTTGACTGGGAAGCTGGCATGAGGAAGGGATCCCTTACCTGTAGATTAACCCTTGCCAAACCGGTGGCTCCCAATTCCCATCCCAGGTACCGAGAACAGAGCCGTGCCCCCGCTGGTTTACCGTCTTTTCCCTCTTGGGGGTGCCATCTGCAGCAGGAGAAACTGCCGCGGCAAGAGATTGGAGATTGCGCAAAGCCTGACCCGCATAACCTGCGCCCCTTCCTAGGATGAACATAGCCATTGATTGGGTGTGAACCATGAATGCCAAACTGCTTTTCCTACCGCTGGCTTTGGGGCTGTCTGTGGCTCCGACCACCGCTGTTTTTCCGCAAACCCTGGGCATCTACCCTCCTTTACAAAGGCTGCAACTGGCCGATACTCGTCAGTTGGATGTTGGCACCCGCTCCATCATTGTCAACCCCGTTCCTTCCGACCTGCGGGTGAATCTGGAGCTGGATCGGCACGGGTCTAACCCCATCTACCGGCCTGGCGAGCCGATTGCCATTACCCTGAGCACCAACCGCGATGCCTACGTTTACCTGTTCAGCATCCAAGCCGATGGCCGTACCCATCTGATTTTGCCCAACCGCTTTTCCGGCGGCAACGAGTTTCTGCGGGCCGGAGAAGTGCGCACCTTCCCGCCGCCAGGGGCCAGCTATCGGTTGACCATCGCTCCACCCTTCGGCCAAGCCCAGGTGTTAGCGGTGGCCTCTCCCCGTCCTCTCAACTTCCAGGAGATTGCCTCTTTTGAGCAGAGTGGCTCCTTTGCCGACGTGCGGGTGCGGGGATCCCAACTGGGCAATGCCATTGCCCGCGCCATCATCGTCGAGGGGATCCCTTCCGACCAGTGGGTGACGGCCACCCGATTCTATCGGGTTGCCCCGCGCTAATCCAAGCTCTGAGACCTCAGGTGGATGGCCCGCACAGGATCCCCTTCATCGGGTATATGACCAGCCCCACCGTTCAAGCTGGGAAGGAAGTCAACCACCCCAAAGGCTGCCCAAAGATTGGGTTCATCTGCCACAATGAGAGCAGCCAAAGGTAGTCTCGGCTACGTCCTGTGTGGTTCTGGGTCAGCCGTTCTATGTCCCCTTCCTCCAATCCCCTGAGCGAGCAGATTCGCAGTATTGACGACCATCTCTCCCGCCGACCCCTGGATCTGGATCCGGCGGGCTATTTCGTCATCTACTTGGATCGGGAGCAGAACCTCATTTGCGCCAAGTACTACAGCACCGTCATCAACGAGCGGGGGCTGGCCACCGATCCGGAGACAGGAGCTGTGATCCCGGCCAAGGGCTCCGTCAACCGATCCCCTGAACGGGTGTATGTTGGGCGCACGGCCAAAGAACTGTGTGTACAGATCTTTGAAAAGGAGCAGGAGAGAGTGGTCTCCCAGCTCAGCCATGCGGCCTACTTGGGAAGGGAGTTTCAAAAAGCCGAAGCTGCCCTGATCTCTGGCGAGGAGTACATCCAAGACTGATCCCTTCCCAGAAAGCTCACCAAATTTTCGGGCTGGAGACCCGCACCATAGCCGCAGGCTTGGTGTCGGGAGGAAAGCCCTCCTCCTTATAGGTTTGCCGGTCAAAAGCCTGGATGAACTACAATAAGCCCATGAGCCAGACTATATCCGTACGTTGCAAGCTGATAGTCCCACAAGAGTTGCGTCAAGAAATTGACCGCACTTTGCAGGGCTTTGCGAATGCTTGCAACCAGATTCTCGACAC